>NZ_KV834761.1:0-4613 GCF_001837945.1 Staphylococcus sp. HMSC077D08
TTGTCAATGCAAATGAGCGTTTCTCACAGCGTCCCATAATACATGTTAATCATGTATTATGAGATTTTAATAATAAGACAAGAAAAAGAGAGAGCGTTTTTGCCCTCTCTTTTTTTCTATATTTTTTCTCAATAACGAACGTAATTTAGAAATAATATTTATTGGTATTTCAAGAATATATATATAATTATTTACTAAGTCCATTTAAAAAAATTTGAGAGAACTTGTTCATAAGTTTAATTCTTTCATTAATATTTTGTTCATGTGTAAAGGTAACAATTCCATTAACAGCGTTTGCTGCTATTTTACTAACAGCATTAACATCATTAATACACCATTCGCCATTTAAATTACCCTCCTTAAAAATTACATGATAAGCATCTATATATTTGTTTTCTAATTTATTCATTTTTTCATTAATGCTATTAGTTTTATAATATTCAGTGCAAAATTCAATTATTGCGTTTTGAAGTGGATAATAGTATTCGGTTGTTAAAGATAGTTCATTATATAAATAAAATTTTTCTCTATTAGTTTTACATTTGATTTGTTCCTTTTTCCACTGTTCTTGCCATTTAGATTCTTCTATATTTAAAATTTCTAAAAATAGATTTTCTTTTGTTTTAAAGTGATAATAAAGATTCCCTTTACTACTTTCTGATAATTTAACAATTTCTCCAGTAGTAGTGGCATTATATCCATTTTTTATAAATAATTCCTTTGCGACACCTAGTATTTTATCTTTCAAGTTCATCACGCCTTTAATGAGTATTAAGTACTATCAATGATAGCACAAAAAATTCAAAGAATAATTGTATAACACAATACAGCCATTTAAATTTCGCAAGATTTTTTGTTGTAATATGTAAAAAAATAGATTACAATCCTTATAGACCGATCGCACGGTCTATAAGGATTGGAGGGAACTTAAATGATTTCATTTTTTACAAAAACTACTGATATGATGACATCAAAAAAAAGATGGACTGCACTAGTAGTATTAGCTGTTAGTTTGTTTGTTGTTACAATGGATATGACAATATTAATTATGGCTTTACCGGAATTAGTAAGAGAGTTAGAGCCTTCTGGTACCCAACAGTTATGGATAGTTGATATATACTCTCTTGTTTTAGCTGGCTTTATAATTCCATTGAGTGCCTTTGCTGATAAATGGGGAAGAAAAAAAGCATTATTAACTGGATTTGCTTTATTTGGCCTCGTTTCATTAGCTATATTTTTCGCAGAAAGTGCAGAGTTCGTAATAGCTATTCGATTTTTACTTGGTATTGCAGGTGCTTTAATAATGCCAACTACTCTTTCAATGATAAGAGTAATTTTTGAAAACCCTAAAGAAAGGGCCACTGCATTAGCTGTATGGTCAATCGCTTCATCGATAGGTGCTGTTTTTGGACCAATTATCGGAGGAGCTTTACTTGAGCAATTTTCATGGCACTCGGCATTTTTAATTAATGTACCGTTTGCGATAATAGCAGTTGTAGCAGGTTTATTTTTATTACCAGAGTCTAAGTTATCAAAAGAAAAGTCTCACTCGTGGGATATTCCTTCTACAATTTTATCAATTGCAGGCATGATTGGACTGGTATGGAGTATCAAAGAATTTTCAAAAGAAGGACTAGCAGATATTATTCCATGGGTTGTAATAGTATTAGCAATTACCATGATAGTGATATTTGTTAAACGTAATTTATCAAGTTCTGATCCAATGTTAGACGTAAGACTTTTTAAAAAGAGATCATTTTCAGCTGGTACAATTGCTGCATTTATGACAATGTTTGCAATGGCATCTGTTTTGTTATTAGCTTCACAATGGTTACAGGTTGTGGAAGAACTTTCTCCTTTTAAAGCTGGCTTATACCTATTACCTATGGCAATAGGAGATATGGTGTTTGCACCAATTGCACCCGGATTAGCGGCGCGATTTGGACCGAAAATAGTGTTACCTTCCGGAATTGGAATTGCAGCCATTGGCATGTTTATTATGTATTTCTTTGGTCATCCATTATCATATTCTACAATGGCTTTAGCATTAATTTTAGTTGGAGCTGGTATGGCTTCACTAGCAGTTGCATCTGCTCTAATAATGTTAGAAACACCTACATCAAAAGCAGGTAATGCAGCTGCTGTTGAAGAGTCTATGTATGACCTTGGAAATGTTTTTGGTGTAGCAGTACTTGGTAGCCTATCTTCTATGCTTTATCGTGTATTTTTAGATATTTCATCTTTTTCATCAAAAGGTATAGTTGGAGATTTAGCTCATGTAGCTGAAGAATCTGTAGTGGGCGCTGTCGAAGTAGCTAAAGCTACGGGGATAAAACAGCTTGCAAACGAGGCTGTAACATCATTTAATGATGCTTTTGTAGCAACTGCTTTAGTAGGTGGGATTATCATGATTATCATTTCAATAGTTGTCTATTTGTTAATTCCCAAATCACTTGATATAACTAAACAAAAATAGTACTAAACATATATTTTTAGATATTGTAGATTAGTTTATTTTTAAAATTAGTAATAGTTAAAAAGTAGAACCATTAATTTTAAATGGTTCTACTTTTTTATTATTAAGTAAAATTATAAAAGACAATTTCTTAAATTAATAATATGATATACCTATATCTAATAATTTATTAGTATTAATAAACCTTGAAAGGATGATTAACTGATGAATAGAGCAGATATTTTTAAAATATTTGATGTAGAACTTAATATAACTATATTTTTAGGAGCACTAGTAGCAACTTTCATCTATTTTATAAGTTACATGAACAATGTAAATGAATTAATTACATTATGCTTAACATTAGCTTTTCCTGCATATTTATTAAAAATTAGCAGATCGTTCGAGGTTATTTTATTAGAGGAAAAAATAAAAAATAGTAAAATCAAAATCTGTGACAAAGATAGAATTGAACGAGAGATACTGGTGAAAAAGAACCTAATAGATGAACTATTGTTTCCTAATAGAGTTATTAAAAAATATACACTGACAATTTTAATTTACAGTATAGGTATTATTATTCTTTTACTACTTTGTAATATGTTAAGTTATGGAATTGGTGAAAATGTCAATTTTATCTGGAGATTACTAGCTTGTTATGTAACGAGTGTCACAGTGATTATAGTTGCCTTGATTATAATGATAATGATATTTGATCTTATAATTGGATTACTATTAAATTTTCAAATATTTTTAAAAAATAAAAAGTATGATGACTTTTTATAATTATTCGATTTATATAATGAAAAATTAAATGATTAAACATAGAAACCTCAAAACAAACCATATTTAATAGAGTTTATGGCGCCTTATACAAATAAAGGCTATGCTGTTAAAGAATTATGTAGCTATCTTCAGATTAATATGGATGATGTTTATACTATTGGCGATAGAAAATTGATTTACCTATGTTTAATACCCTAGATAATTCTTCTGATAATTTAGTTTTTGTTAGAGTTTAACATAACTGATGATTATCAGAAGTTATTTAAAATAAGAGTGTGTCATTACAGTCTAAAGTAATGACACACTCTTTCAATATATATATAATACTAATACTTATTTTTTTCCAAAAATTCTCCTAACACTTCATCAACTATAGCTTTTATAGATGTATCCTTATCTAATGCCATTTGATTTAGTCTTTTTTTTATATCAGTGTCCACTCTCATAGTCGTACTTTTAGATACCGGTTTATAATTTTCCGTATATTTTACCTCAGATGTATCTATGTTATCTAAAAATCCTGCCATAAATATCACTCACCCTCAATTAATCTAATTCTATTAACTAATTCTTCGTAGACTTTGTTAAACATATATATAACTTTTTTGTCATGCATATCTTTATCTTTTATTCCATCAGCGGCAAATTTTTTTATTCTTTCTCTTTGATATATCTGGTTCTCAAAGAGTGCTTCAGAAAATGCTGATTTAGACATATCTAATATCTGTTTATCTACACGTCCACTTTTTTTAATTAATACTGGAACAGCGCCAACCAATTCAAACGATAAATCTGATTCTTTTTTTCGATCCCTTAAAAAATTAACAAATGAAAGACTACTTTCATAAGCAGATTGTTGTGTTTGAAATACCATTAAAATGTAATCACTTGCATAAACAGCATTATTAGTGAAATCAGAGTTAATAGTAGGTGGTACATCAATAAATATATAGTCGAAATCGTGAATTTCTTTAATTTTTTCAACCACATTTTTTAAAATATATCTTTTCTTTAGAATATCTGTCTTTGAAATGATATCGGATAAGTTAGCCAAAGATGAATCAGCTGGTAATAGTGATAATTTGGAAGTTAATTTCACAATACTTTGATCTATATTTCCATTTTTTAGCATGTTTATAAATGAAATCTTTTCTTCCTCAAATTCCGGATAAGTTCTTTTCATAATTTGAGTTGCATTTCCCTGAGGATCAAAATCTATTAAAAGTACTTTTTTATCATAATTTTCAGATGCAATATAAGAAAGTAACGTGGCTACTGTTGTTTTACCTACACCACCTTTAAAATTTCCAACTGTTATTATGCTCAAAATAATACCTCCCATTTACTATGTCTTTACTCTTTACATTAGTTC
>NZ_KV834762.1:0-49267 GCF_001837945.1 Staphylococcus sp. HMSC077D08
GCTATTTTGCTAGGAATTATGTCCCAGCCTCTCTGTTTTAATAATTATTATTTATTAGCTGACATAAGTTTAGATTTAATACGGTCAGCTTTATTAGAATGGATTAAATTACTTTGAGATGCTTTATCAACTTGTTTGATAGCAAATCTTAATAATTCATCTTTGTTTTCAGCATCAGTAGAGATAGCTGTTTTAGCTCGTTTCACAGCTGTACGCATAGCGTTTTTCTTAGAAATATTTCTTTCTTCAGCTGTTTCAGTTGTTCTTACACGTTTGATTGCAGATTTAATGTTTGGCATTACTGTCACCTCCTAAAAGTGATCATAACTTATCAAAATTTATTTGATTACAACAAGAAATATTTTATCAAATGTCTTATATTTGTGCAATCATTTATTTGAAAGTAACTTCAATTGAATTTATTACTTTTTAATTGTTGGAATGAACTACTGAACTAGATATAATAGTTATGTTAGAATTTACATTTAATTAATTATGTCAAAGATATATTGCATTAAAGTAATAAAAACGTTACTATATCAAAGATACATAGAAGTGACAGGTTATAAAGATGAAAGCGAGAAGGATAAAATGGATAAGCAAGAACGATACAATAGAAGAGAAAATATTAGAAATTTCTCCATTATTGCGCATATAGACCATGGTAAATCGACATTAGCTGATCGAATTTTAGAGAATACAAAATCAGTTGAAACTCGAGAAATGCAAGATCAATTACTTGACTCTATGGATTTGGAAAGAGAACGAGGCATCACTATTAAACTAAATGCTGTTCGATTAAAATACGAAGCTAAAGATGGAGAAACTTATACATTTCATTTGATAGATACACCAGGGCATGTCGACTTTACGTATGAGGTTTCTCGCTCATTAGCTGCATGTGAAGGTGCAATTCTTGTAGTTGATGCTGCCCAAGGAATAGAAGCACAAACCTTAGCAAACGTTTATCTAGCATTAGATAATGATTTGGAACTTTTGCCAGTTGTTAATAAAATAGACTTGCCTGCAGCTGAGCCTGATAGAGTTAAGCAAGAATTAGAAGATGTTATAGGTATAGATCAAGAAGATGTAGTACTCGCAAGTGCTAAGTCAAATATAGGTATTGAAGAAATTTTAGAGAAAATAGTTGATGTTGTGCCAGCACCGGACGGTGATCCTGAAGCCCCACTTAAAGCACTTATCTTTGATTCAGAATATGATCCATACAGAGGAGTAATATCTTCAATTCGAATTATTGATGGTGTTGTTAAAGCTGGTGATAGAATTAAAATGATGGCTACCGGTAAAGAATTTGAAGTTACAGAAGTGGGAATCAATACACCTAAGCAACTACCGATAGAAGAATTAACAGTTGGTGATGTGGGCTATATTATCGCAAGCATCAAAAATGTTGATGATTCTAGAGTAGGTGACACAATTACTTTAGCTGAAAGACCTGCTGACAAGCCGTTACAAGGATATAAAAAGATGAATCCAATGGTATATTGTGGTCTATTCCCTATTGACAATAAAGACTATAATGACCTAAGAGAAGCTTTAGAAAAATTACAACTTAATGACGCATCCTTAGAGTTTGAACCAGAGTCTTCACAAGCCCTTGGTTTTGGATACAGAACTGGATTTTTAGGAATGTTACATATGGAGATTATTCAAGAAAGAATCGAAAGAGAATTTGGTATTGAACTCATTGCAACAGCGCCTTCTGTTATCTATCAATGTATTTTAAAAGATGGTTCTGAAGTTTCAGTTGATAATCCAGCACAAATGCCCGAAAGAGATAAAATAGAACATATTTATGAACCATTTGTCAAAGCTACGATGATGGTGCCGAATGATTATGTAGGTGCAGTGATGGAGTTATGTCAACGTAAAAGAGGTCAATTTATAAACATGGATTATCTTGATGATATAAGGGTTAATATTGTTTATGAAATTCCATTATCTGAAGTAGTTTTCGATTTCTTTGATCAACTTAAATCTAATACAAAAGGTTATGCTTCTTTTGATTATGAATTTATTGAAAATAAAGAAAGTAATCTTGTTAAAATGGATATATTACTGAATGGAGATAAAGTTGATGCTCTAAGTTTTATTGTCCATAGAGATTTTGCATATGAAAGAGGAAAAGCGCTTGTCGAAAAATTAAAAACATTAATTCCACGACAACAATTTGAAGTGCCAGTTCAGGCGGCTATTGGTCAAAAAATTGTTGCACGAACAAACATTAAATCTATGGGTAAAAATGTTTTATCTAAATGTTATGGTGGAGATATCAGTCGTAAACGAAAACTTTTAGAAAAACAAAAAGCAGGTAAAGCTAAAATGAAAGCAGTAGGCAATGTGGAAATTCCTCAAGATGCATTTTTAGCAGTATTAAAAATGGATGATGAATAATGTAGATGAATGGGGTATAGACATTCTTTATGTCTTACCTCATTTTATAATGTCTAGAATGATATAAGTATATAATGTGAAAACTATATAAATGATTTAAAGATTGGTGGTTATAAAGTGAGTGTAAAAAGTGCATATATTCATATTCCATTTTGCTATAGAATTTGTACTTATTGTGATTTCAATAAATACTTTATCGATAAACAGCCAGTCGATGAATACTTAGACGCACTTATTAACGAGATGCAAGTTGATAATAACAGAAATCTTGAAACAATGTATGTCGGAGGTGGTACACCGACAGCCTTGAATATGAGACAACTTGAGAAGCTACTTAAAGCAATTAATCAAACATTTACAATTAGCGGAGAATTTTCTTTTGAAGCTAATCCTGATGAGTTAACTTATGAAAAAGTTGTACTTTTAAAACAATATGGCGTAAATAGAATATCAATGGGTGTACAAACATTTAAACCTGAACTATTAAAAATTTTAGGGAGAACTCATAAAACTGAAGATATATATAATGCTGTTAGTCATGCCCGAAAAGCAGGTATTGAATCAATAAGTTTGGATTTAATGTACCATTTACCACAACAAACTATCGACGATTTTAAAGACAGCCTAGAACGTGCCATTGCATTGGATATTGATCATATTTCAAGTTATGGATTAATTCTTGAACCTAAAACCCAGTTTTATAATTTGTATAGAAAGGGACATTTAAAATTACCAAATGAAGATTTAGGGGCAGAAATGTATCAATTTTTAATGGATCGTATGAAAAACTCATCATTCCATCAATATGAGATTTCTAATTTTAGTAAACTTAATCATGAATCAAACCATAATAAAGTATATTGGTTAAATGAAGAATACTATGGCTTTGGTGCTGGTGCAAGTGGTTATGTAAACGGTGTACGTTACACAAATCTTAATCCAGTAAATCATTATATTAAAGCGATAAATGAAGGGAAAAAACCAATACTATCTGAAACATCTCCTACTTATAACGAAAGAATGGAAGAAGAAATGTTTCTTGGTTTAAGAATGAATCAAGGTGTGAGTAAAAGCCGTTTTAAGAAAAAGTTTAATAAATTAATCGATGAGGTGTTTGGTGAAACTATTAAAGATTTGAGGTGTAGGGGACTCATAAAAGAAGAAAGAGAATTTATATCTTTAACCGAACGTGGAAAAGTCATAGGTAACGAGGTTTTTGAAGCATTTTTGCTAAATTCATAAAAAGTTAGAAATTTTAGTGCTTTAACATTGACTTACTTTGACCAATTTGATAAATTATAATTAGCACTTGAGATAAAAGAGTGCTAATGAGGTGAAAACATGATTACAAAAAGACAATTAAGCATCCTTAATGCTATTGTTGAAGATTATGTTGATTTTGGACAACCGATTGGATCTAAAACTCTAATTCATCGTCATCACTTGGATGTGAGTCCAGCTACCATTAGAAATGAAATGAAGCAACTCGAAGAAATGCATTTCATTGAGAAGACACACACATCTTCTGGAAGGGTTCCATCTGAATCAGGGATTAGATATTATGTCAATCGCCTTTTAGAACAAACATCTCATCAAAGTCAAAACAAAATTCAACGTTTAAATCAATTATTAATTGAGAATCATTATGATAGTTCGACTGCACTTTCAAACTTTGCACACGAATTATCTATGAAATCTCAATATGCAACGTTGGTAGTCCGCCCGAATCACAAGCAAGATGTTATAAATGATATACATCTTATTCGTGCTAATAACCATTTGATTATTTTAGTAATGGTATTTTTTTCTGGACATGTTGAAAATATACATTTTGTATCGCATGCTCAACTAAATAATATTAATTTAAATAAAATAGCAAACTTTTTGACCGAACATTTCAGTTTTAATCGTAAAGTACTAACTCAAAACATCGAGTCTTACTTTAGTCAAAAAGAAGAGCTATTGCTTGCAAATGAAGTAGTTGAGATGATAAATTTACAAATTGGTAATCAAAGTAATAGCATTTATATGGGTGGAAAGGTTAAACTTATTGATGCGTTAAATGAGTCCAACGTTTCATCTATTCAACCGATTCTTCAATATATAGAATCAAATAAAATAACTGAATTATTAGAAGATATATCAACTTCTCAAATCACTGTCCGAATTGGTAAAGAGATTGATGATAGTTTAAGCGATATATCAATTGTGACTAGTCAGTATCATTTTGATGAGTCACTAAAAGGTCAAATTGCAGTAATCGGACCAACTGCAATGCATTATCAAAATGTAATTCAATTATTAAACCGTATATGGTAGTAATTGGAAATGTATTGGAGGTCAGACTATGTCAGAAAAAGATCAGTCAGTGAATAATACTGAGGAAGATATTAATGTAGAAACTGAAGACAATCAGAATGATAAAAACATTGAAAACTCAGTATCTAACACGGATAATAGTGAAGCTAATGCTAGCGATTCAGAAAATAATTCAGAAGAAAGTATCAAGGATGAAGAGTCAGAGTCTCAAGATACTAAAATTAAAGAATTAGAAAAGCTTGCAAATGATAATGAAGAAAAATATTTAAGATTATATGCAGAATTCGAAAATTATAAACGCCGAATTCAAAAAGAAAATCAAATTAATGCTACTTATAAAGCTCAAGGTGTTTTAACTGACATTTTACCGTCTATAGATAATATTGAGCGTGCACTACAAATTGAAGGTGATGATGAATCGTTCAAATCACTTCAAAAAGGAGTGCAGATGGTTCATGAAAGTTTACTAAGAGCTTTAAAAGACAATGGTCTTGAAGAAATTTTAGCTGAAGGTAAGGAATTCGATCCTAATTTACATCAAGCTGTCGTTCAAGATGACAATCCTGATTTTAAATCAGGTGAAGTTACTCAAGAATTGCAAAAAGGATACAAACTTAAGGATCGTGTTTTAAGACCATCAATGGTAAAAGTAAATCAATAATTAGATTGAAAATACATTGAAATAAATAAAATGATTAAATTGGAGGAATTATATTATGGGTAAAGTAATTGGAATTGATTTAGGTACAACTAACTCTTGTGTTTCTATCTTAGAAGGAGATGAACCAAAAGTAATTCAAAACCCAGAAGGTGCACGTACTACACCATCAGTGGTTGCATTTAAAAATGGTGAAACTCAAGTAGGTGAAGTAGCAAAACGACAAGCTATCACAAATCCTAACACTGTACAGTCTATTAAACGTCATATGGGTACAGATTATAAAGTAGATATTGAAGGTAAATCTTATACACCACAAGAGCTTTCAGCAATGATTTTACAAAACTTAAAAAGCACTGCAGAAAACTATTTAGGAGATACAGTAGACAAAGCTGTTATCACTGTCCCTGCTTATTTCAATGATGGTGAACGTCAAGCAACTAAAGATGCTGGTAAAATTGCAGGCTTAGAAGTTGAACGTATTATCAACGAACCTACAGCTGCTGCACTTGCTTATGGGTTAGATAAAACTGAAACAGATCAAAAAGTTCTCGTATTTGACTTAGGTGGGGGAACATTTGACGTATCTATTCTAGAGTTAGGCGACGGTGTATTTGAAGTATTATCAACTGCCGGAGATAATAAACTTGGTGGCGATGACTTTGACCAAGTAATTATTGATTATCTTGTATCAGAATTCAAGAAAGAGAATGGTGTTGATTTATCACAAGATAAAATGGCATTACAAAGATTAAAAGATGCTGCTGAAAAAGCTAAAAAAGATTTATCAGGTGTTTCTCAAACTCAAATTTCATTACCATTCATTTCTGCTGGAGAAAATGGACCATTACACCTAGAAATTAGTTTGACTCGTTCTAAATTTGAAGAATTAGCTGATTCATTAATCAAAAAAACTATGGAACCGACTCGTCAAGCATTAAAAGATGCTGGTTTATCTACTTCAGAAATAGATGAAGTTATTTTAGTTGGTGGTTCAACACGTATTCCGGCCGTTCAAGAAGCTGTTAAAAAAGAAATTGGTAAAGAACCACATAAAGGTGTTAACCCAGATGAAGTTGTAGCAATGGGTGCTGCTATTCAAGCTGGTGTAATCACTGGTGATGTTAAAGATGTGGTATTACTTGATGTTACGCCATTATCTTTAGGTATCGAAATTATGGGTGGACGTATGAACACATTAATTGAACGTAATACTACTATTCCAACATCCAAATCACAAGTTTATTCTACAGCAGCTGACAATCAACCAGCGGTAGATATTCATGTATTACAAGGTGAACGTCCAATGGCATCTGACAACAAAACTTTAGGAAGATTCCAATTAACTGACATTCCACCTGCACCACGTGGTGTACCTCAAATCGAAGTAACATTTGATATCGATAAAAACGGTATTGTTAACGTTACAGCTAAAGATTTAGGTACTAATAAAGAACAAAATATCACAATACAATCAAGCTCATCTCTATCTGATGAAGAAATCGATCGCATGGTTAAAGATGCTGAAGAAAATGCTGAAGCAGATAAAAAACGTCGTGAAGAAGTTGACTTGAGAAACGAAGCAGATAGTCTAGTATTCCAAGTTGAAAAAACAGTTAAAGACTTAGGCGAAAATATTAGTGATGAAGATAAGAAAAATGCTGAAGAGAAAAAAGATGCACTTAAAACAGCATTAGAAGGTGAAGACATCGATGATATTAAAGCTAAAAAAGAAGAACTTGAAAAAGTAATTCAAGAATTATCTGCAAAAGTTTATGAACAAGCTCAACAAGCACAACAACAAGCTCAAGAAGAACAAGGTTCTCAAGATAGTACTGTTGAAGATGCAGACTTTAAAGAAGTTAAAGATGACGAAGATAAAAAATAAGTTTAGTATCTAACTTATAATTATCTATTAATTTTTTAGTAAAAAAGTCAAAGTCAATCGATCATTGACTTTGACTTTTTATTTGGATATTAAGAAACAATTAGATAAACTATTCTTGTTAAACGTATAAAAGGAGAGGTAATTATGGCCAAAAGAGACTACTATGAGGTCTTAGGCGTAAGCAAAAGCGCTTCTAAAGACGAAATTAAAAAAGCTTATCGTAAATTATCAAAAAAATACCATCCAGATATAAATAAAGAAGAAGGCGCAGACGAAAAATTCAAAGAAATCTCCGAAGCATATGAAGTCTTAAGTGATGAAAACAAACGTGCAAATTATGATCAATTTGGTCATGACGGACCACAAGGTGGATTTGGCAGTCAAGGCTTTGGTGGCAGTGACTTTGGTGGATTTGAAGATATTTTCAGCTCATTCTTTGGTGGCGGTTCACGTCAAAGGGATCCTAATGCACCTCGCAAAGGTGATGACCTTCAATACACAATGACAATAACATTTGAAGAGGCTGTATTCGGGACAAAAAAAGAAATATCAATAAAAAAAGATGTAACATGTCATACATGTAACGGTGATGGCGCTAAACCTGGTACAAGTAAAAAAACTTGTAGCTATTGTAATGGCGCTGGTCGTGTTTCTGTTGAACAAAATACTATTTTGGGTAGAGTTAGAACTGAACAAGTTTGTCCTAAATGTGAAGGTAGTGGACAAGAATTTGAAGAGCCATGTCCAACATGTAAAGGAAAAGGTACTGAAAATAAAACAGTTAAACTAGAAGTAACTGTTCCTGAAGGTGTGGATAACGAACAACAAGTTCGTTTAGCTGGAGAAGGTTCACCTGGTGTTAATGGCGGACCGCATGGTGACCTATATGTGGTGTTCAGAGTTAAACCATCCAATACGTTTGAACGTGATGGAGACGATATCTACTATAATCTAGATATTAGCTTTTCACAGGCTGCACTAGGTGATGAAATAAAGATACCTACACTTAAAAGTAATGTTGTTTTAACCATTCCTGCTGGTACACAAACGGGTAAACAATTCCGACTTAAAGATAAAGGTGTAAAGAATGTTCATGGTTATGGTTACGGGGACTTATTTGTCAACATAAAAGTGGTTACACCAACAAAATTAAATGACCGTCAAAAAGAATTATTAAAAGAATTTGCTGAAATTAATGGTGAAGATATAAATGAACAGTCATCTAATTTTAAAGATAGAGCAAAAAGATTCTTTAAAGGAGAATAGTCAATGAATTGGATGGAACTCTCAATTGTAGTTAATCACGAAGTAGAATACGATGTTACGGAAATTCTTGAAAGTTATGGCTCTAATGGAGTTGTAATTGAAGATTCACATATTTTAGAAGAACAACCTGTTGATAAGTTTGGAGAAATTTATGATTTAAATCCTGAAGATTATCCTGAAAAAGGAGTTCGATTAAAAGCTTATTTTAATGAGTTCACTTATAATGAAAACTTAAAATCCAACATTAATCATGAAATATTGAATCTTCAGCAAATTGATAAAACAATTTATGATTATCAGGAAAAGCTTATTGCCGAAGTAGATTGGGAAAATGAATGGAAGAATTATTTTCATCCATTTAGAGCTTCAAAACAATTTACGATAGTACCAAGTTGGGAATCATATGTTAAAGAAAATGATAACGAATTGTGCATTGAATTAGATCCAGGTATGGCTTTTGGAACAGGTGATCATCCAACTACAAGTATGTGTTTAAAAGCAATTGAAACTTTTGTAAAACCAACGGATTCAGTTATCGACGTTGGAACAGGCTCAGGCATTTTAAGTATTGCTAGTCATTTACTTGGAGTTCAAAGAATAAAGGCATTAGATATAGATGAAATGGCTGTAAATGTGGCAAAAGAAAACTTTAAGAAAAATCATTGTGATGATGCAATTGAAGCAGTTCCAGGTAATTTATTAAAAAATGAAAATGAGAAATTTAATATCGTTATTGCAAATATTCTTGCCCATATTATTGAAGAAATGATTGAAGATACTTATAATACTTTAATTGAAGATGGTTATTTTATTACATCAGGTATTATTGAAGAAAAGTATCAAGACATAGAATCACAAATGAAGCGTATTGGTTTCAAAATTATTTCAGTAGAACATGACAATGGCTGGGTTTGTATAGTTGGTCAGAAAGTGAGTGGATAATTTGCAAAGATATTTTATGAATCAAAGCGCTGATGAAAATCAGTGCTTTTTTATTGAGAACAAAGAAGACTATCATCATATCGTGAATGTTATGCGTTATAAAGAAGGACAAAATATCATTGTCACTTTTTCAGATGAAAATGTATTTAGATGTAAAATTATTTCAATAAACGATCAATCGATTGAAATTAAATTAGAAGAAAAACAACAAATTAACACTGAACTACCTCAGAACATTACAATATGTAGTGGTTTAATCAAATCAGATAAATATGAATGGATGATACAAAAAGCAACTGAAATGGGGGCAAACGAATTTATAGCTGTAGCTATGGAACGTTCTGTGGTCAAGCTCAATGATTCTAAAGTAGAAAAGAAATTATCGAGATGGCAAAAAATTATAAAGGAAGCTGCAGAACAAAGTTATCGTTTAACAATACCAAATATAAAATTTAAGTCGAATTTAAAAGAAATTTATGGTATGATAAATCAATATGACTATGTTCTTATAGCATATGAAGAACAAGCAAAGCACGGTGAATTAAGTCAATTTAAGCAAACAATTAAACAATTTAAGACACAGGACCGTGTTTTAATCATATTTGGACCTGAAGGTGGGTTATCAGATAGTGAAATTGCATTATTCGATGATGTAAGTACTATAGTTGGATTAGGTCCACGTATCTTGCGTGCTGAAACTGCACCTCTTTACGCTTTAAGTGCAGTAAGTTATGAAAAAGAATTATTGGGGTGAAGATTATGTCAACAGTTGCGTTTCACACATTAGGTTGTAAAGTAAATCATTACGAAACTGAGGCAATTTGGCAATTATTTAAAGATGCAAATTATGAAAGAGTAGAATTTGAAACAAATGCTGATGTATTTGTTATTAATACATGTACGGTGACAAATACAGGGGATAAAAAAAGTCGTCAGATAATTAGAAGAGCGATTAGACAAAATCCTGATGCAGTCGTTTGTGTAACTGGATGTTATGCACAAACATCATCTGCCGAGATTATGGAAATCCCTGGTGTTGACATCGTTGTAGGTACTCAAGACCGTCATAAATTGTTAGATTATATTCAACAATTTCAGGAAGAGAGACAACCTATTAATGGTGTAGGTAATATTATGAAAAATAGAACTTATGAAGAATTAGAAGTTCCTTACTTTACTGATAGAACGCGTGCTTCATTAAAAATACAGGAAGGGTGCAATAATTTTTGCACGTTCTGTATTATCCCGTGGGCACGTGGATTGATGCGTTCTAGAGATCCAGAAAAAGTAGTAGAACAAGCTACGCAACTTGTTAACTCTGGTTATAAGGAAATTGTCTTAACGGGTATTCACACTGGTGGTTATGGGCAAGACCTTAAAAATTATAATCTAGCACAATTGCTAAGAGATCTAGATACTATTGAAGGGCTTGAACGTATACGTATTTCTTCGATTGAAGCAAGTCAACTTACTGATGAAGTTATTGATGTCATTGGAAATTCAAATAAGGTAGTACGTCATTTACATATACCGTTACAATCTGGGTCTGATGATGTGTTAAAACGTATGAGACGTAAATATACGATGGCACATTTTTCAGAAAGATTGACAAAATTACATCAAGCATTACCAGATTTAGCAGTTACTAGTGATGTAATTGTTGGTTTCCCTGGAGAATCTGAAGAGGAATTCCAAGAAACTTACGATTTCATCGTAAATCATCATTTTTCAGAGTTACACGTATTCCCTTATTCTCCTAGAATAGGAACGCCTGCTGCAAGAATGGACAATCAAATTGATGAAGAAACAAAAAATGTTCGTGTGCACAAACTAATTAGTCTAAGTAATCAATTAGCCAAAGAATATGCTTCTAAATTTGAAGATGAAGTTTTAGAAGTTATACCTGAAGAAATGGGTGAAGAACCAAATACACTTGTTGGCTATGCTGACAATTATATGAAGGTAAGATTTGAAGGAGATGACTCATTAATAGGTCAAATAGTGAAAGTTAAGATAGTTAAAGCTAATTATCCAATTAATGAAGGCAAAGCAATACGTGTTGTTAAACATGCAACGAATCAATCTGAAAAAGAAGTACTTGTTTAATTAATAAAAAATTGTAAATTTTACTGATTGACCGTCATTTAGAGTTATATTATACTAATAACTGCATAGTTTTACTATGCAATGACTATAAAGTTCCGTTGATATTTGGAGGGAGGGAAATACAGATGTCTAAAACAGTAGTACGTAAAAATGAATCACTAGAAGATGCTTTACGTAGATTTAAACGTTCAGTATCAAAAAGTGGAACTATTCAAGAAGTACGTAAACGTGAATTTTACGAAAAACCAAGCGTAAAACGTAAAAAGAAATCTGAAGCTGCACGTAAACGTAAGTTCAAATAATTAATAGCTCTGTTGACTCCCTCAACAAGAATGTTAATTATATATTAGGACAGAATTTGAATTGAATTCACTGTTCTATCGAGAAATGAAGACTAGAACTGATTTATTTGTTTTTAACGTATTTCAGTTCTAGTCTTTAATTGTTAATAAGTCAAAACTTGGGACAATGATTGAGCTATCCCCAAATATCGGTAAAAAACACTTTCGTTGAATTCATATTAAATTGATTCATGCGAAAGTGTTTTTCTATTAAAAGAAAATCTTATTCGATAGAAACAAAATATCAAGCAGTTGAAATGAAAGTAGATGAGTATGATTTAAAACAATTATGGAACCATTGAATCTTCAAAATAAAACACAAGTCAAGTATTGTTAGCGATGATATCAAAATGCTGAAAGCCACATATTTTTTCAACATACTAGAAAATATTAGAAAAGATATAGAATTGGATATTAAAAAACTATAAGGTAATGAAAAAAGGTATCAGCAGTAATGATTGATTTAGTGGATCACTTAAAACTAAAATATCTGTCCAAACTAATAATAGAAGTCATGCGTATATCTAAATTACCATAATAGAAAGTTTATAATATTTTCAAGTGTGTGTTATTGATATGTCTCAGTTTTTTCATTTTTATGTCCGACTATACGCTTGTAACTGTAACAAACTGTTGCAACTATATTTAAATGCGTTTGAGTAATAGTTAAAATGCTTTGATTTTATATCGTCTTATATTGCGTTTTTATTTTACTAAATTAACATACTATTTTTATTATAGATATGTAAATGACTATATGATATGTTTCATTTCATGTATAATTATTTTGAGGGCGAGGTGAAAAAATGGATAACTTACATCTAATACATATGCTGTTTATGGCAAAACCTTTAAATGGGATGAATTGGGTTGAAAACCTTGCACAGTTTATCACTCAACCTTTTGTTTCTCTTATTTTCACTTGTATTATATTTATTGGCTTTTTATACCAACTATATTCAAAACGCATAAACTTAATGGGAATAATTGCATTACTTGCTTTACTACTTTTATTTTTAGCATTCCTAATTAATGGCGATGTCAATGTGATGTCAGTATTACTGTTTACAATTGGCCTCATACTACTCATCATTGAATTATTTGTTATAGGCGCTGTAATTGGTATGATTGGTATTATTCTAATAACACTAAGTATTATTATACTTGGTGACAATATTTTATTAATGCTTGGAAATGTTATAGTTGCATTAATATTATCAATTGTAGAATGGGTGATTTTAGTGAAAATATTCAATAGAAAAATTCCATTTTTAGATAAAGTTATTTTAAAGGATTCAACAAATTCTGAAGCAGGTTATCGTTCACATGACGACCGCTCTCATCTTGTAGGAAAAACCGCACATACTGTTACCGATTTAAGACCAGCAGGAATTATAACTTGTGAAAATGATCGAATAGACGCAGTATCTGATGGATCATTTATTTTACGTAATCGACAAGTTAAGATTCTTGAAGTGGAAGGTACACGTGTTGTTGTTAGAGAAATCGAAAAATAAAAAGGAGCGATTTAATGTTTAGTATTGGTTTTATAATCATTGCAGTCATTATAGTAGTTGCACTACTCATTCTGTTTTCATTTGTTCCGGTCGGATTATGGATTTCAGCACTAGCTGCTGGAGTACATGTTGGAATAGGCACGCTTGTGGGGATGCGTTTAAGACGAGTTTCACCAAGAAAAGTTATCGCACCTCTGATCAAAGCGCATAAAGCTGGTTTAAACTTAACTACAAATCAACTTGAGTCTCATTACTTAGCAGGTGGTAATGTTGATCGTGTTGTTGATGCAAACATTGCAGCACAACGAGCTGATATCGATTTACCATTTGAGCGAGGCGCTGCCATTGATTTAGCAGGTAGAGATGTATTAGAAGCAGTACAAATGTCAGTTAATCCAAAAGTTATTGAAACGCCATTTATTGCAGGTGTAGCTATGAATGGTATCGAAGTTAAGGCAAAAGCTCGTATTACCGTACGCGCTAACATAGCAAGACTTGTTGGTGGTGCTGGTGAAGAAACAATCATTGCTAGGGTCGGAGAAGGTATAGTATCTACAATTGGTTCTAGTGAGCATCATACAGAAGTGCTCGAGAATCCAGATAATATTTCAAAAACAGTACTAAGTAAAGGTTTAGACTCTGGAACTGCATTCGAAATTCTCTCTATCGATATTGCCGATGTTGATATTAGCAAAAATATCGGTGCTGATTTACAAACAGAACAAGCACTTGCTGATAAGAACATTGCACAAGCAAAAGCAGAAGAACGTCGCGCAATGGCTGTTGCTTCTGAACAAGAAATGAAAGCGCGTGTTCAAGAAATGAGAGCTAAAGTTGTTGAAGCTGAATCCGAAGTACCTTTAGCTATGGCGGAAGCATTAAGATCAGGCAATATTGGAGTTAAAGATTATTATAACCTTAAAAATATTGAAGCGGATACAGGTATGAGAAATGCAATAAATAAACGCACTGATCAAAACGATGATGAATCACCACAACAATAATGAAGAGGTGATAAGATGAATATTGGCATTATCATTTTCATCATATCTGTGATAATTACAGGTGTTAGCGCATTACGAGATAAAAGTCACGAGGACAGACAAAATCAAAGACCCAATCAAAAACCCTCAAACGAGCAACCTCAAGAAGGTGGTTTCTTTGAAAAATTAGAAAAAACTTTTAAAGAAATTAGTGACGAATTAAATGATGAACCTGAAAAAAAACAGAGTAAACCTTATGAAACTTCATTACCACCACTGAATAAAGATTGGAATGAAAAAGAAAAGAAAAAAACATCACATCCTAAAGAAAAACAAAATACTTCACAATCTAAACGTCAAACAACGTCTACTCATGAACATCAAAATATTCCTCAGCTAGATAAGACAACATCAAGAGATGATAATTATGAAAAACTTAAACAGGAACTTGAACAAGATGTAACTAAAAATTTAAGTGATGTACGGAGAGAAATTGATAAAGAAAAAGAAAAGCAACTTGTTATGATTGAGAGAAAAGCTCAAGACATTATCAACGATAAATATCTCTCAGAAAGAACAAAGCGATATCGATTAAAACAACTACTAAATTCTAGGAATGTTGAAAAAAACATGTCGCACTCTGCTTTTCAATATGATAGTGATGAAGTTATAAATGGTATTATTTGGTCAGAAATTTTAAGTAAGCCAAAACAGCTTTAAATAGTTTTAAATTTTCAAACATTAATTTAAATATTTAAGTATATGAGAGAGTATATTGTAATTTATTACGGTATACTCTCTTTTTAGTTTGTCTAAAAACAGGTATTTTAGTAAAATTTAATTAAGATTTAAAATGAAATTTAGCTATGAATGATAGTAAGAGTTTAATTCATCATTTATTCATAGCAAGCATGATATAATATTGATGTATCAAGCTAAATTTTATATTATGAAATTTATCTCATGTTGATGAAAAATTAAATTTACGTAACTTGAAAAGGAGCGCGTTTATGCCAGGAATAATTCAAATTGACGATATTAATCAATCTCAAGCTTTAATAGGAAATAATGATGAAAACCTAAAAGCGATTGAAGCACATTTTAATGTCGTAATACATGCTAGAGGTCAAGAAATTGCTGTTAAAGGTGAAAAAATAGAGCATGTTGAAAAAGCAGAATTAGTTCTAAAAAATTTACTTAAAGTAATTGAATTAGGTAATACAATTACGCTTAAAGATGTAGAAGCTGCTATAAAAATGGCCGACAATAATACAATTCATCATTTGTTAGATTTATATGATGAAGAAATTACAAAAGATGCTTATGGTAAAACAATTCGTGCTAAGACTATGGGACAACGTATATATATTAATGCTATGAAGCGTAATGATTTAGTATTCGGTATTGGTCCAGCTGGAACTGGTAAAACTTTTTTAGCAGTCGTATATGCGGCTAAACAACTACGTAAAGGATCTGTTAAGCGTATTGTTCTAACGAGACCTGCTGTTGAAGCAGGTGAATCTCTAGGATTTCTGCCAGGTGACTTAAAGGAAAAAGTAGATCCATATTTAAGACCCCTTTACGATGGGTTAAATACTGTTTTAGGTAGAGAGCAAACTCAAAGACTCATCGAACGAGGTGTAATAGAAATTGCACCATTAGCATATATGAGAGGTAGAACCCTAGATGATGCATTTGTTATATTAGATGAAGCTCAAAATACGACACATGCACAAATGAAAATGTTTCTTACCCGTTTAGGATTTGGATCAAAAATGGTTGTCACTGGTGACCAAACTCAAATCGATTTACCAAAAGGGGTAAAAAGTGGTTTAAAAGAAGCGGTAAAAAAACTAAGTGGTGTCAGTGGCATAAGTATTATGAAAATGGATCAAAGCGATGTAGTTAGACATCCACTTGTAAGTAAAATTATTAATCGTTATGAAGGAGTTGAATAAATGTTTACTATAGATTTTAGTGACCATACGGGTCTAGTAGAAACGTCTTGGTTTGACCAAATAGATCAATTATTAACATTCGCAAAAAAGAAAGAAAATATTCATAATGATGCCGAATTATCAGTAACTTTTGTAGATAAAGAGGAAATTCAAAATATAAATAAAGTATATCGTGACAAAGATAAAGTTACTGATGTCATCTCATTTGCTCTAGAAGAAGATGAACCAGAAATAGATTTCAATGACTTTGAGATACCACGTGTTCTAGGTGATATTATTATATGTACAGATGTTGCCAAAGAACAAGCAGAAAGCTACGGACACTCATTTGAGCGTGAATTAGGATTTTTAGCATTACATGGCTTTTTACATTTGCTAGGATACGATCATATGAATGATAATGATGAAAAAGAAATGTTTGGTCGACAAGATGCTATACTTAACGAATTTGGTTTAACTAGAAATTAATATGAAACGTTTTAAATATGCATATGAGGGTTTTCGCGCAATTTTAAAAAAAGACCAAAATTTCTTATTCCACATTTTAGCAGCTGTAATAGTTATCATATTAGGAATTGTGTTAAATATTGATCGTATAGATTGGATATTAATCATTGTAGCTATAGGACTTGTTTTAAGTTTTGAAGCTATTAATACCTCAATTGAATTTGTTGTCGACTTAATTACCACTGACTATCATGAATATGCAAAATATGCTAAAGATATAGCTGCGTTTAGTGTTGTCATCGTTTCAATCGTTTCAATATGTATTGGGCTAATTGTTTTTATACCATATATATTAGAAATATTTAAGGGAGGAATGTAATGAGTTATCAATCACACTACTTTAAAGAAGTCCGAGAGGCACAAAAAAATGCATACGCACCATACAGTAACTTTAAAGTTGGTGCTTATTTAAGAACGAAAGATGGTCGGTGTTTTCACGGAGCAAATGTTGAGAACGCTGCATACCCGATGGGGATATGTGCAGAAAGATCAAGTTTAGTAAGCGCTATATCAGAAGGTTATCAACCAGGTGATTTTGAATCCATTACAGTTACTGTCGATGCTGATAAACCCTCGTCCCCATGTGGCGCATGTCGCCAGGTGATGATGGAACTTTGTGATAAAGATATGCCTGTATATATGACCAATCAAAACGGAGATATGATAGAAGCTACAGTTGGTGAATTATTACCATTAGGATTTTCTGGAAAGGATTTAAATTAATGACAGAACATAAATCAGGATTTGTTTCAATAATCGGTAGACCTAATGTAGGTAAATCTACCTTTGTAAACAGAGTAATAGGACATAAAATTGCTATTATGTCAGATAAAGCTCAGACGACTAGAAATAAAATACAAGGTGTAATGACGAGAGATGATGCTCAAATCATCTTTATCGATACACCTGGTATCCATAAGCCTAAACATAAATTAGGAGATTACATGATGAGAGTAGCTAAAAATACACTTTCTGAAATTGATGCTATTATGTTTATGGTTAATGTAAATGAAGATATAGGTAGGGGAGACGAGTATATAATGGAAATGCTAAAAAACGTCAAAACACCTATATTTTTAGTTTTAAATAAAATTGATTTGGTTCATCCAGATACATTGATGCCAAAAATTGAACAATATCAGTCATATATGGATTTTACAGACATAATTCCAATTTCTGCTTTAGAGGGGTTGAATGTTGATCATTTTATTGATGTATTAAAATCTTTTTTACCAGAAGGGCCTAAATATTATCCTGACAATCAAATTTCTGACCATCCTGAACAATTTGTAGTGAGTGAAATCATTAGAGAAAAAATTCTACATTTGACGAGTGAAGAAATTCCACATGCAATTGGTGTCAATGTCGATCGTATGATTAAAGAGGATGAAGATAAAGTACGTATTGAGGCGACAATTTATGTTGAAAGAGATTCACAAAAAGGTATAGTAATAGGTAAAGGTGGTAAAAAGCTTAAAGAAGTAGGTAAACGTGCACGTAGAGATATCGAAATGTTACTTGGCTCGAAGGTTTATCTTGAATTATGGGTGAAAGTACAACGTGATTGGAGAAATAAGGTTAATTTTATAAGACAAATTGGATATGTTGAAGATCAAGATTAATCAATAGAAAGTTGGTGATCAACTGATGCTAATGAAACAAAAGGGCATCATTATCAAATCTGTTGATTATGGTGAGTCAGATAGAATCATTACAATATTAAATGAATACGGAGCTAAAATACCACTAATGGCCAGACGAGCAAAAAAAGTTAAGTCTGGATTTCAAGCAAATACACAGCTTTTCGTATATGGCTTATTTATTTATAATAAATGGCGAGGCATGGGAACACTAAATTCTGTTGATGTGATTAATCAACATTATGAACTCCAACTCGACTTATTTGAAAGTAGCTATGCATCTTTATGTGCTGAAACAATTGACCGATCAATGGAAGAGAATGAGGTTTCAAAATATAATTATGACTTGCTTCAATTTGTTCTTTCCAAAATTAACGAAGGAACTCCAGCACAATTAATGTCTGTAATCGTCTTATTAAAAAGTATGTCTAAATTTGGATTCACAGCTTCATTTGATCACTGTGCAATTACCGGCATTCAAGATCAATCAAAACTTATAGCGTATAGTTTTAAATATGACGGTGCTATTTCAGAATCTGCATTATATCAGGATCAACATGCTTTTCAGCTCTCTAATCGCACTTTATATCTTCTTAATATCCTACAGCAATTACCCATAAGTAAGATGAATCATCTAAATATTCAGCAAGACATATTAAATGAAATGTCTGAATTACTTATCATGCTTTATCGTGAGTATGCTGGTATGTTTTTTAAAAGTCAAAAATTAATAAACCAATTAAATAGATTAGAAAAAGATTCATTGTGAAAAGATTTCAGAATAAATTTATCATAAAAAGCTCCTATCTGCTGTTGTTAAAACTTAAGATAGGAGCTTTATTCATATTCAAAATTTTTACTTATAAATAAATAGTAAACTAAAATTTAACTTTGTCAGCTAAAAATGTTTCTAGTTCTGATATTGGCATACGTACTTGTTCCATACTATCTCTGTCACGCACTGTTACTTGGTTGTCCTCTAATGAGTCAAAATCAAAAGTGATACAATATGGTGTACCTATTTCATCTTGACGACGATAACGTTTACCAATAGATTGTGATTCATCAAAGTCTATTGCAAAGCTAGAGCTTAGTTGTTCAAAAATTTTAATAGCTTCACTTGATAATTTTTTACTCAATGGTAGTACCGCCGCTTTATATGGTGCTAAAGCTGGGTGGAAATGCATAACTGTACGTGCATCTTTACTACCCTCAACACCTTCTTCAGCATACGCATCACATAAAAATGCTAAAGTCACACGATCTGCACCAAGAGATGGTTCAATACAATAAGGAATGTATTTTTCGTTAGTTTCAGGATCGTGATATTTAAAATCTTCACCTGAATGTTCACTATGTTGTCTTAAATCATAGTCTGTACGACTCGCAATACCCCATAATTCTCCCCAACCAAATGGGAATTTGTATTCAATATCAGTAGTAGCATTAGAATAGTGTGATAATTCATCTTCATCATGATCTCTAAGGCGCATATTGTCTTCTGAGATGTTTAAATCTGTTAACCATTCACTTGCAAAAGTTTTCCAATAATTTTGCCATTCAATTTCTTCACCAGGTTTACAGAAGAATTCAAGTTCCATTTGTTCGAATTCTCTTGTTCTGAAAATAAAGTTTCCTGGTGTGATTTCATTACGGAATGATTTACCAATTTGACCAATACCAAAAGGTAATTTTTTACGCATAGAACGTTGAACATTTTTATAGTTCACAAAAATACCTTGAGCTGTTTCAGGTCGTAAAAATAATTCATTAGTAGAATCTTCAGTAACACCTTGGAAAGTCTTGAACATAAGATTAAATTGACGGATATCAGTCCAGTTTGCAGTCTTACTGACCGGACAAACAATTCCTTCATCATCAATAATTTTTTTCATTTCATCAAAACTTAAGCCATCTGCTATAAAGTTTTCGTCACCTTTTTCATTTTGCATATAATCTTCGATTAATTTATCTGCACGATAACGAATTTTACTGTCCTTATTATCAATCATAGGATCATTAAAATTTCCTAAATGTCCTGATGCTTCCCATGTTTTTGGATTCATAAGAATCGCAGCATCAATACCTACATTGTATGGTGATTGCGTAATAAATTTTTGCCACCAAGCTTTTTTAATATTATTTTTTAATTCAACACCTAACGGACCATAATCCCATGTATTTGATAATCCACCATAAATATCACTACCAGGGAATACAAATCCTCTATGCTTCGCAAGTTGTACAATTGTATCCATATTTTTAACCATAAAAGCCTCTCCTTATACATAAAAACGCCCCAAGACAATACACATAGATTATGCAATATTATCTTGGGACGAGTTTAAATTATTTAAAACACATTGTTGAAATAACATGTGTTTATTTACATTTCAACCCGCGGTTCCACCCAAATTAGTGTAAACACTCGCTTTTATAAAAATTTAATCATATGCCAAAATATGTTTGTTAAGCTCACACCATCCTTAACTCGCTTATTAATAATTCTAATTGAAATAATTTTTAATAGCAAGTGTTTATATGTATTTGTAGCAATTGAAAATAAAAGTTATAATGAGTAAGTATTAAAAAGGGGTGAAGACCTATAGAATTAAGTCAAAGACAAGAACAAATAATAGAGATTGTTAAATCGGAAGGACCTATCACGGGCGAGCATATAGCTGAAAAAATCAATTTAACTCGTGCTACATTACGTCCTGACTTGGCTATACTCACTATGTCTGGTTTTATAGAGGCACGTCCTCGAGTAGGTTATTTCTATTCTGGTAAATCTAAAAATAAAATCATAAACGAAAAATTACGAAAATATGTTGTAAAAGATTATATGTCGCATCCTGTTGTCATAAAAGAAAACATGACTGTTTATGATGCTATATGTACCATCTTTTTAGAGGATGTCAGTACATTATTTATTACAAATGAGAATAACGATTTTGTAGGAGTATGTTCTAGGAAAGACTTACTTCGTGCCTCAATGATTGGTGAGGACATACATACAATGCCTATCAGTGTAAATATGACTAGAATGCCTAATGTTTCATTTTTAAAAGAACAGGAACTCGTTATTTATGCTGCAAACCAAATGATTGATAAGGAGATAGATTCATTACCAATTGTTAGACCTAAAGAAAACGACAAATTTGAAGTAATAGGTCGCATCTCTAAAACAACAATCACTAAATTATTCGTTTCATTATTTAAAGAATAGGTGGTAAGTACATGGATAATATAAAGATAATTGTTGCCTCTGATTCAATTGGTGAAACTGCGGAACTCGTTGCAAGAGCAGGCGTTTCACAATTCAATCCTAAACAGTGTAAGCATGAATTCCTTCGATATCCATATATCGAATCATTCGAAAATGTTGATGAAGTCATTCAAGTTGCTAAAGATACGAATGCAATCATTGTTTATACATTAATAAAACCCGAAATTAAAAAGTATATGATATCAAAAGTCAATGAACATGCATTGAAATCTGTTGACATCATGGGTCCATTAATGGAATTGTTATCGAATTCTATAGAAGAAACTCCTTATTATGAACCTGGGATGGTTCATCGATTGGACGATGCTTATTTTAAAAAGATCGATGCAATCGAATTTGCTGTTAAATACGATGACGGAAAAGATCCTAAAGGATTGCCGAAAGCAGATATTGTGTTACTTGGCATTTCAAGAACATCAAAAACACCTTTATCTCAATATTTAGCACATAAAAGCTATAAAGTAATGAATATTCCAATAGTACCTGAAGTGACTCCCCCAGACGGTTTATTTAATGTTGATCCATCAAAATGTATTGCGTTAAAAATTAGTGAAGAAAAATTAAATCGTATACGTAAAGAGAGATTAAAACAATTAGGATTAGGTGACAAAGCTAGATATGCAACTGAAGCAAGAATTCAGGAAGAATTAGATTACTTTGAAAAGTTAGTCGATAAGATTGGTTGCCCTGTTATCGATGTTTCAGATAAAGCCATTGAAGAAACAGCAAATGATATTATTCATTTTATTGAAAAAAATAAATCGAAATGATTTCTATTCCAATAAATTGAAGGTATAATAATAGAACTTTAATAAGATTGCTATCTTAGAAATGAATGTATTTTATAGGTGGCATTTATAGTTTGAAATATATTCCTTCATTCTTTTAGTAACCACATAAAAATAAAGAATTAGCAATTATGAATATTGATAGGTGATGTCTTTTGCGTATAGATCAATCCGTCATTGATGAAATAAAAAATAAAACTGATATATTAGATTTAGTTAGTGAATATGTAAAACTTGAAAAAAGAGGGCGCAATTATATCGGTTTGTGTCCTTTTCATGATGAAAAGACACCCTCATTTACAGTTTCAGAAGATAAACAAATTTGTCATTGTTTTGGATGTAAAAAAGGTGGTAATGTTTTTCAATTTACGCAAGAAATTAAAGACGTATCATTTGTTGAAGCTGTAAAAGATTTGGGTGAACGAGTTAATATCCAAGTTGATATAGGGCAGAACCAAACAAATTCCTCGACAAAAATTGCGTCTGATGAGTTGAAAATGATTGAGATGCATGAACTCATTAAAGATTATTATCATTATGCTTTAATGAAAACAGTTGAAGGTGAGGAAGCCCTCAATTATTTACATGAACGTGGCTTTACAGATGACCTTATTAAGGAAAGAGAAATTGGGTATGCACCTGATAACTCACATTTTTGTCATGATTTTCTTGAAAAAAAAGGATATGATATAGAACTAGCATTTGAAGCAGGTTTGTTATCTCATAATGAAGAGAATTTCACATATTTTGATAGATTTAGAAATAGAATTATGTTTCCTTTAAAGAATGGACAAGGACGAATTGTTGGGTATTCAGGACGGACATATACGAATCAAGAACCAAAATATTTAAATAGTCCGGAAACACCTATTTTCCAGAAGCGTAGAATTTTATATAATTTAAATAAAGCACGTAAATTTATTCGAAAACAAGATGAGATTATTTTATTAGAAGGTTTCATGGATGTAATTAAATCAGATTACGCTGGATTAAAACAAGTTGTCGCTAGTATGGGTACCCAGTTATCGCAAGAACATATTACTTTTTTACAAAAACTAACTCAAAACGTAACATTAATGTTTGATGGTGATTATGCTGGTAAAGAAGCTACTATAAAAACTGGACAAGCACTGTTGAATCAAGGATTAAATGTGTTTGTGGTTCAACTACCTTCAGGTATGGATCCTGATGATTATATTAGAAAATATGATAACGAACAATTCATAAAATTTGTTCAACAAGACAAACAATCATTTGTGCTATTTAAAGTTAAAATGTATCAAAATGAGATTAATCATAATGATCTTGCATACGAAAAACATTTTAAAGAAACTGTGCGAGACCTTTCTTTAGTCAATTCAGGTATTATTCGTAATAAACTTATTCAAAACATAGCTGATATATTTAAAGTTAGTCCAGAAACCATTCAATATGAGTTAGATGCAACTTATCAACATCAGATGCCGTCGAACACTTATCCCACTTTTCAAGATGAGCCAAGTAAACAACAATTAATACTCGGTCGTCTGACTAAAAATGAGAAAGCAGAAAGAGCTTTAATTAAGCATTTAATGAAAGATAAAGATACTTTTTTGAATTATTATCAAAAAGTTGTACCAGAAGACTTTACAAATAGCTATTTAAAGCGTATATTTAGTTATTTGTACGACTATTATTCAAAAAATGATTATTATACAATTAGCGATATGATGCAATATATTGAATCTAATGAATTGAGAGAAGTTCTTATTGAATTAGATCAATATCATTTAAATGATGAACCTTATGAAAACGAAATAGAGGACTATATTCAAATTATTAAAAATAATAATAACGAAGATTCTTTAGAAAGTTTGAATTATAAATTAAGGGAAGCATCACGTATTGGAGATTCAGAATTACAAAAATATTATTTGCAACTTATCGTTAACAAAAATAAAAATCGAATGTAAAAGCAATATTTATAAGAATTTAATTTAAAATTCAAGAGTAGTTAATCAAATATGGTTACTTTAATTATTTAACGGGTAAATTTGTTATATCAGAACTTCTAAAGTGTATATTTATTCAATTGAACACCACTTATTTAAGCACATATCACTTGATTTTCACTTACTCAGTGTAATCCAGTGATTATTTAGAATATACAAATCATATTAAATTGATATAATATATAATTATTAATAGATTATCAGTATTTACTAAAATCGGGAGGCCTTTTCATGTCTGACAACCAAGTTAAAATTAAAAAGCAAACAATTGATCCGACTTTAACACTAGAAGATGTTAAAAAACAATTAATTGATAAAGGAAAAAAAGAAGGTCATTTAAGTCACGAAGAAATCGCTGAAAAACTACAAAATTTTGAAATGGACTCAGATCAAATGGATGATTTCTTCGACCAATTGAATGACAATGACATTACGCTTGTCAATGAAAAAGATAGTTCTGACACGGATGATAAAATCAATCCTAATGATTTGAGTGCCCCTCCTGGTGTCAAAATCAATGACCCAGTGCGTATGTATTTAAAGGAAATTGGTAGAGTTAATCTTTTAAGTGCTCAAGAAGAAATTGAGCTTGCAAAAAGAATTGAACAAGGTGATGAAATTGCTAAATCACGATTAGCTGAAGCAAACTTGCGTTTAGTTGTTAGTATTGCTAAACGTTATGTTGGTCGCGGCATGTTATTCTTAGATTTGATTCAAGAAGGTAACATGGGCTTAATTAAAGCTGTGGAAAAATTTGATTTTAGCAAAGGATTTAAATTTTCAACATATGCCACTTGGTGGATTAGACAAGCTATTACACGAGCAATTGCTGACCAAGCGCGTACAATTCGAATACCAGTACACATGGTAGAAACGATTAATAAATTGATTCGTGTTCAACGTCAATTATTGCAAGATTTAGGCAGAGATCCAGCTCCTGAAGAAATTGGAGAAGAAATGGATTTACCACCAGAAAAAGTCAGAGAGATTTTAAAAATTGCACAAGAACCCGTTTCCTTAGAGACGCCAATCGGTGAAGAAGATGATAGTCATTTAGGAGACTTCATAGAAGACCAAGAAGCTCAAAGTCCATCTGATCATGCAGCATACGAATTGTTAAAAGAACAATTAGAAGATGTTTTAGATACACTTACTGACAGAGAAGAAAATGTTTTACGTTTACGTTTCGGTTTAGATGATGGACGAACAAGAACACTAGAAGAAGTTGGAAAAGTATTCGGTGTAACACGTGAAAGAATTCGTCAGATTGAAGCAAAAGCTTTAAGAAAACTAAGACATCCTAGCCGAAGTAAACGTCTTAAAGATTTCATGGATTAAATTAAAGGAATAAGACTTTGGCGTTTGAATTATTAATTAATAGTAATGTCGTTTAACTAAATCATCACACTAAAGTAGGGTGGGATAGTGAATTCAAATTTCTTATTACTGAATTCTATCCTACTCTTTTTTAATACATATAAGGAGTTTAAAAATGATTAACCTTAACCAAAGATTATCAATTGTATGCTCATTTATTAAAAGAGGAACATTGGCTGATATTGGCTCAGACCACGCATATCTACCTATATATGCAATTCAAAACGACTTATGCACAAAAGCAATAGCAGGGGAAGTTATTCAAGGACCTTATAAGGCCGCTAAAAGAAATATTGCAAATTATGAATTAAATCAACTGGTTGATGTACGTCTAGGCGATGGTCTAAGCGTTATAAACGCAGAAGATCAAATTGATAATATAACTGTTTGTGGTATGGGAGGACCATTAATTGCAAAAATTTTAAACGATGGGAAAGATAAATTAGTTAACCACCCAAGACTCATACTACAAAGTAATATACAAACTCAAGCATTAAGACAAACTCTTAACAAACTCTCATATGAAATCGTTGATGAAAGAATCATTGAGGAAAAGGGTCACATATATGAAATCGTGGTAGCTGAGTTTAATAATAACTTAGTTAAATTAAATATATTACAAGAAAAATTCGGACCATTTTTACTTAGAGATTGTAATAACATTTTTCAAAAAAAATGGAAAAGAGAGTTACAAGCACTGCGTGATATAAAATCTCAATTGAATTCAACTTCACATCATGAGAGACTAAAAGAAATAGAAGATGAAATCAACTTAATACAAGAGGTGTTAATTAATGAAAATTAGTGAACTGATGAAAATTTTAAATAATCACGTTCCATTTCATCAAGCTGAATCATGGGATAATGTAGGATTATTAATTGGTAATGATAATTTAGATATTACAGGCATTCTGACAACTCTCGACTGCACCGATGATGTTGTTAACCAAGCAATTGAACTTAATACTAATACCATCATTGCTCATCATCCACTTATTTTCAAAGGAGTAAAACGCATTGTTGAAGATGGATATGGTAGTATTATTCGTAAACTTATCCAAAATAATATCAATCTTATAGCATTACACACTAACCTTGATGTACATCCTGAAGGTGTCAATCGAATGTTAGCGCATCAATTAGGATTAGAGAACATATCCATGATTAATACAAATAGCTCATATTATTACAAAGTTCAAACTTTTATACCTAAAAATTATGTTGAAGATTTCAAAGACAGTTTAAACGAACTTGGATTAGCTAAAGAAGGTAATTACGAATATTGTTTCTTTGAAAGTGAAGGTAAAGGACAATTTAAACCAGTAGGTGATGCAAACCCTTATATAGGGAAGTTAGATAGTATCGAATATGTTGATGAAATAAAACTTGAGTTTATGATAAAAAGCAATGAATTAGAAATAGCTAAGCGAGCTATTTTAGATAATCACCCATACGAAACACCAGTTTTTGATTTTATTAAAATGAACAAAGAAAGTGAGTATGGATTAGGGATTATTGGACAATTAAACAAAACTATGACTTTAGATGAATTCTCTGAATATGCAAAAAAACAACTCAGTATACCAAGCGTACGATATACAGGTCAACATGATAGTCCAATTAAGAAAGTAGCAATCATAGGCGGTTCAGGTATAGGATTTGAGTATAAAGCTAGCCAACTTGGAGCAGACGTTTTTGTTACTGGTGACATTAAACACCATGATGCTCTAGATGCTAAAATCCAAAATGTAAATTTATTAGACATCAATCATTATAGTGAGTATGTTATGAAAGAAGGATTAAAAGAATTATTAGCAAAATGGTTATTTAAATATGAAAATCAATTTCCGATATATGCCTCTGAAATCAACACAGATCCATTTAAATATAAATAAATGTTATTGATAAACATTTAAAGGAGAACAAATTATGTCAAAACATCCATTTGAACACTTTAATTTAGATGAGAATTTAATTGAAGCTGTTAAAAATCTTAATTTTGAAAAACCGACCGAAATCCAAAATAGAATCATACCGAGAATTCTTAAAGGAACAAATTTAATAGGACAATCTCAAACTGGAACTGGAAAATCACACGCTTTTCTCTTACCATTAATTCAACTTATAGAAAGTGACATTCAAGAGCCACAAGCCATAGTAGTAGCTCCAACACGTGAACTTGCTCAGCAACTTTATCAAGTTGCTATGCATTTAGTAAAATTCAAAAAAGGTATAAATGTAAAACTTTTCATTGGTGGCACCGATTTAGAAAAAGATAAACAACGATGTAACCATCAACCACAACTCATTATTGGTACACCAACAAGAATTAATGATTTAGCACATTCAGGTTATCTTCATGCACATTTAGCCTCATATTTAATTATAGATGAAGCGGATTTAATGATTGACCTGGGTCTCATTGAAGATGTTGATCATATTGCAGCGAGATTAGATAATGAAAATGCTCATCTAGCGGTATTTAGTGCAACAATACCTAAATCATTGCAACCATTTTTAAATAAATATTTAAGTCAACCAGAATTTGTAGAAGTAGATGGTAAAGCTCATAATAAAGAAAATATCGAATTTTATCTAATTCCTACAAAAGGTTCTGCCAAGGTAGATAAAACATTGGAACTGATAGATATATTGAATCCTTATCTATGTATTATTTTCTGTAACAGTCGTGAAAATGCCGATGAATTGGCAGACACTTTAAATAAAGAAGGAATTAAAATAGGTATGATTCATGGTGGTTTAACACCAAGAGAACGTAAACAACAAATGAAAAGAATAAGAAATTTAGATTTTCAATTTGTCATTGCAAGCGATCTTGCTTCTAGAGGAATAGACATTGAAGGCGTAAGTCATGTTATTAATTTCGATGTACCCAATGACATCGATTTCTTCACACATCGCGTAGGTCGAACAGGAAGAGGTAATTATAAAGGAGTGGCCATTACATTATATGGTCCTGATGAAGAAAGTAATATTACTCTTATCGAGGACAAAGGTTATAAATTTAAAAATGTAGATATCAAGAATGGTGAATTAAAACCGATTAAGGCACACAATATGCGTAAATCAAGACAACGCAAAGATGACCATTTAACCAATGAAGTTAAACACAAAGTAAGAAGTAAATCAAAACGTAAAGTTAAACCAGGCTATAAAAAGAAATTTAAACAAGAAGTTGAAAAATTGAAACGTCAAGAAAGAAAGCAGTATAGTAAAAAGCAAAAAAGACAAAAACGAAAAACTAATAAAGGATAGGTGAAATGAATGTTACTAGGATCACATGTTTCAATGAGTGGCAAAAAAATGCTGCAAGGGTCAGCAGAAGAAGCACATAAATATGGTGAATCAACATTTATGATTTATACAGGTGCACCACAAAATACAAGACGTAAAAATATTGAAGATTTAAATATCGAAAAAGGCCAACAGGCAATGAAAACATATGGTTTATCAAATATCGTTGTACATGCACCATATATCATTAACATTGCAAATACAACCAAACCTGAAGTATTTAATTTAGGAGTTGACTTTCTACAAAAAGAAATCGAAAGAACTCAAGCACTTGGAGCAAAAGATATTGTACTACATCCTGGGGCGCATGTCGGAGCAGGTGTAGATAAAGGAATCCAAAAAATTATTGAAGGACTTAATGAAGTACTCACACATGATAATGATGTAAGAATAGCACTTGAAACTATGGCGGGGAAAGGAACAGAAGTAGGGAGATCTTTTGAAGAAATTGCTCAAATAATTGATGGTGTTACACATAATGATCGCTTATCAGTTTGTTTTGATACGTGCCACACTCATGATGCCGGATATAACGTCAAAGAAGATTTCGATGGTGTACTAGAAAAATTCGACAATATAATTGGAGTAGATCGAATTAAAGTAGTACATGTTAATGACAGTAAAAACCTAAGAGGTGCACAGAAAGATCGTCACGAAAATATCGGTTTTGGTCATATTGGCTTTGATGCACTTAATTACTTAGTGCATCATGATACTTTTAAAAATATTCCAAAAATATTAGAAACTCCATATGTTGGTGAAGATAAAAAAAATAAAAAACCACCGTATAAATTAGAAATAGACATGTTAAAATCACAAGAATTTGATCCAGACCTCAAGAACAAAATTTTAAATCAATAAAATATTTATAAAATTAAGCCATTCATCGTCTTTTCATTCAGTGAATGGCTTAATTATTTGATCATGTTAAATAAAAATAATAACGTTTTAATTACGACTATCAAGCCATTAGACTAATTATAGAACAACCAAAACTATATGTAATTTAAAATAGTCGTAAACATTACTATTTACATAAAAATTAATAAGTTGTATAGTTATATGCGAGGTGAAAACCATGACAACGCCAGTTTTTGAATTACGAAATTTAGATTATTATTTCGATAATAAGCATGTATTAGAGAACATAAATATCAAAATTAATAAGGGCGAATTTTTAGCAATTGTTGGTCCAAACGGGGCAGGTAAATCTACTTTACTAAAAGTCATATTAGGGCTATTGCCTATACAAAAAGGGGAGATAATTGTTGAAGGAAAACCATTTAAAGATAATAAATCTTCATTGAAAATTAGCTATGTCTCTCAGAAAGCTTCTGCCTTCAATGCAGGTTTCCCAGCTAGTGTAAAGGAAGTTGTTTTAAGTGGTCTGACTAAAACCAAAAAAATATTTCAAAGATTCAATAAAAGTGATTATCAAAAAGTCAAAAAGGTATTAGAGAGATTAAATATATCTCATTTAATAAATAAAAATATAGCTGAACTATCTGGTGGACAACAACAACGTGTACTTATTGCTAGAGCACTTATTTCTAACCCAAGTGTGCTAGTGTTAGATGAACCTACAAACGGAATTGATGCAAAACATGTAAGCGAATTTTACGATACACTTGATAAATTAAAAAAGCAGGGGATTACAATAATTTTAGTCACCCATGATATTGGCGTTGTAGCAGATACCGCTACAGAAGTAGCATGTTTAAATAAACATCTTCATTTCCATGGTTCTACAGAAGCATTCAAGTCTTTAGATGAAGTGGAAATTTCAAAAATTTATGGTCATCCTATTCAATTTGTTGATCATCAACACAACCGAACATGTTGTAATGAGGGAAATGAATAAATTTATATTAGAAACAAAGAGGAAGTGTAACTTTTGATAGATGCGTTATTAAATTTTGATTTTATTAGATATTCTTTGATTAGCGGTCTGCTTATTGGCTTTATCGCACCATTAATAGGTGCATTTATTGTAGTTCGAAGACTATCATTAATTGCTGACGCTTTGAGCCACGTGACATTAGGTGGCATTTCCTTTGGTATGTTTTTGCTTACCATTATTCCCGTATTCTCAGTAATAAACCCTATGTGGTTTGGTATTCTTTTTGCTGTTATTGGAGCGTTATTAATTGAAAAATTAAGAACTTCATTTTCTAATTATCAAGAAATTGCAATTCCTATTATAATGAGCGCTGGTATTGCCCTAAGTGCTATTTTTATTTCTCTAGCAGATGGTTTTAATCAAGAAATCGTAGGCCTACTATTTGGATCAATTAGTGCAGTAAATATTAGTGATTTAACTACAATTATTATCATTACAATAATTGTTCTCATATTTATTGTTTTATTTTATAAAGAATTATTTATTTTATCATTTGACGAAGAATATAGTAAGGTCATAGGTATACCAAAGTGGATTCAATTTTTGTTTATAGTAATTGTTGCAATGGTTATATCTGCATCAATGAGAGTTGTAGGTATATTATTAGTAAGCGCGTTAATAACTCTTCCTATAGCAATTTCAATGAGAATAACTAAAGGATTTAAACAATTAATAGCATTAAGTATTATATTAGGAGAACTGTCTGTAATTCTAGGATTAATTATAGCTTTTTATATGAATATATCACCTGGTGGTGTCATTGTTGTACTATTAGTAGTAATGCTCATACTAACGATGACTATTCAGAAGTTAAAAATTAAGTTCAAAAAGGGAGTCGTTTAAGAATGAATACAAATGATGCAATTAAAGTTTTAAAAGAAAACGGACTTAAATACACTGATAAACGTAAAGATATGCTAGATATCTTTGTTAAAGAGGATAAATATTTAAATGCTAAACATATTCAACAACAAATGGATAAGGACTATCCTGGAATATCATTTGATACTGTATACAGAAATCTTCATTTATTTAAAGATTTAGGCATTATAGAGAGTACCGAATTAGATGGAGAAATGAAATTCAGAATCGCATGCACAAATCATCACCATCATCATTTTATTTGCGAAAATTGCGGAGAAACTAAAGTGATTGATTTTTGTCCAATTGAGAAGATTAAAAGTCAATTACCCAATGTAAATATTCATACTCATAAACTAGAAGTGTATGGTATTTGTGAAGAATGTCAACGTAAAGCAAACTAAAAAACATTCGGATCATAATACTGGCACATTTCATCATTTCAATTTAAAATTTTCGGTCATGAAATTTTAAATATTTAATATAAAATGAATACTCATGATTTGTAGCAAAAGAACCTAGTGATAATAACTGAAGTTCTTTTACTAATTATAGGCCATTAGTCGTATTTATTAAAATTTATGTATTTTTATGTTTAATCTTCACAAATTTGAGATATATTTATAGTATATCAATTAGTAGATTTAGAAAAATATTAAGAAGATTCACATTAACAATTTTGATAAATTGTAGTGTGGGTCGGGAAAACAATTCTGCAATTAAAACTTTTTTGAAAGCATATTCTTTGTTGCTTATAAATCTACTTGTTATGATATAGTTATAGACAATTTAGGAGGATGATTATTTATGGCTTTTGAATTACCAAATTTACCTTATGCATATGATGCATTAGAACCACACATCGACAAACAAACTATGGAAATTCATCATGATAAACACCATAACACATATGTTACAAAATTAAATTCAGCAGTTGAAGGGACAGATTTAGAAGCTAAATCAATCGAAGAAATTGTTGCTAATTTAGATAGTGTGCCATCTAATATTCAAACAGCTGTTCGTAATAATGGCGGTGGACACCTTAACCATTCATTGTTCTGGGAACTATTATCACCAAATTCTGAAGAAAAAGGTGAAGTTGTAGATAAAATAAAAGAACAATGGGGTTCTTTAGACGAATTTAAAAAAGAATTTGCAGATAAAGCTGCAGCACGCTTTGGTTCAGGATGGGCTTGGTTAGTTGTAAACAATGGACAATTAGAAATTGTTACAACACCAAATCAAGATAATCCAATTACTGAAGGAAAAACACCAATTTTAGGTTTAGATGTTTGGGAGCATGCTTATTATCTTAAATATCAAAATAAACGCCCAGACTATATCAATGCATTCTGGAATGTTGTTAACTGGGAAAAAGTTAATGAATTATATAATGCAACTAAATAATCAATATTAAATAACTTTAGAACATAGAAATTCTAAAAATCAGTTTAAACAATACCTTATATTTTTTGTTGTAGCCCTTAGATGATCGTCATCTAAGGGCTAATTACATATAAAACTAAATACTATCTACAACACGTGAGAAATGAGATTCATTACTTAATATCCATTTTTATTAAAATCTAAATTAACATAAAAGTATATGCATTTAGTTTGAATTACAATACTGATGAAACCGATGTAAAAATTTTTATTATTGATTATTGTTTAAAAGTATATTTATAAATTTGATTATCAATTGATAAAGGAATTTTTCTGCGTCTCTTTTTTGTTAAAATGATAGAAAAATAATCTAATATCATATATCATTTGTATGAGAGACTTTGAATAGAGGTAGGTTGTTTTGCTGAAAAGATTAAAAGAAAAAACAAATGATGAAAAAATGAGAAACACCATGAATAAAAGAATCAATTTCATATTTGGATTTATAGTATTTATCTTTGCTATAGTCGTATTGAGATTAGGTTATTTACAAATAGCACAAGGATCTCATTACAAACAATTAATCAAAAACGATGAAAATATAACTGTTAATGAATCAGTACCAAGAGGCAGAATACTAGATAGAAATGGCAAAGTACTAGTTGATAATGCTTCAAAGATGTCTATTACATACACTAGAAACCGTAAAACTTCACAAAAGGAAATGTTAAATACTGCTAAGAAACTGACAGATTTAATTAAAATGGATACGGATAAAATTACTGAGAGAGATAAAAAGGATTTTTGGATTCAAATGTATCCGTCATCTGCTAAAAAGTTAATGAGAAAAGAACAATTAATGTTAGAAGATGGCAGTATTTCACAAGAACAATTTGATACACAATTAAGAGATAAAATAGGAAAAAAACAATTAAAACAGTTAACTAAAAAAGATTTGCAAGTTTTAGCAATTTATCGGGAAATGAATGCTGGGTCAACTCTAGATCCTCAAACAATTAAAAATGAAGACGTAAGCGAGAAAGAATATGCAGCCGTATCACAACAACTTTCTAAATTACCTGGTGTAAACACTACAATGGATTGGGATAGAAAATACCCATACGGTGATACTTTAAGAGGTATATTTGGAGATGTGTCGACTTCGACTGAAGGTATACCTAAAGAATTAACCGAACAATATTTATCAAAAGGTTATTCACGCAATGATCGTGTCGGTAAATCTTATCTTGAATATCAATACGAAGATGTTCTTAAAGGCACGAAGAAACAAATGAAATATACAACTGATAAATCTGGTAGAGTAATAAGTTCAGAAGTACTTAATCCTGGTTCAAGAGGTCATGATTTACAATTAACTATAGATATTGATTTACAGAAAAAAGTAGAATCTTTATTAGAAAAACAAATTTCTAAGTTACGTAGTCAAGGTGCTAAGGATATGGACAATGCGTTAATGGTTGTCCAAAATCCTAGAAATGGAGACATACTTGCTATGGCAGGGAAGCAAATTGATAAGCAGGGTAAACTCAAAGATTATGATATTGGCAACTTTACAGCTCAATACACGGTCGGTTCTTCAGTAAAAGGAGGAACATTATTAGCTGGGTACCAAAATAAAGCTATTAATGTTGGAGAAACTATGGTAGATGAGCCATTAAAATTCCAAGGTGGTTTAACTAAACGATCATATTTTAATAAAAATGGTCATGTATCTATCGATGATAAACAAGCACTTATGCATTCATCAAACGTATACATGTTTAAAACCGCACTTAAATTAGCAGGTGATCCCTATACTTCAGGTATGTCATTACCTAATAATATAGCAGATGCGGGTCGTAAATTGCGTAAAGGGTTAAATCAAGTAGGTCTTGGCTTAAAAACAGGCATTGACTTACCGAACGAAACGCCAGGCCAAATAGAGCCCTTAACTAATAATCCTGGTAACTATTTAGACTTAGCTATTGGACAATACGACACATATACACCACTTCAGTTGTCCCAATACGTATCAACTATTGCAAATGATGGCTATAGAATTCAACCACATATTGGATTGTCTATTTATGAATCTACTAATAAAGATGAAACTGGCCCATTAAAACGTAAAATTAAGGGTAATGTTTTAAATAAGGTAAATAACTCAAGTGACGAAATTAAAGAAGTTCAAGAAGGATTTAAAATGGCTTTCAATGAAAAGCAAGGTACGGGTTATGCTAGTTTTAGAAATACTGTAGTACCTTCAGCTGGTAAAACTGGGACTGCTGAAGTTTTTCAAGATGGAGAACCTAGAGTTAATTCAACATATATCGGTTATGCACCCGTCGATAATCCTAAATTATCTTTTTCAATTGTCTACACAAATCAACCTGTTCCACCACCTTGGTTAAATGGTGGAGATTTAGGTAGAGACGTAATCAACTACTATTTTAAAGATAAAGATAATAAAGATGACTCTCGATCTAATAACGAAGAGAAAGAAGATTAATTTAAATTGTCAACTTAACTAATCATAAAATTATACTTTGCAAATAGTTAAGTAATTGGTATAATAAATAAGTCGTATTTTGAAAAGGTAAGGAGGAGAAATTCATGCGCGTAAACGTTACATTAGCTTGTACAGAATGTGGAGATAGAAATTATATCTCAACAAAAAACAAAAGAAATAATCCTGAACGTGTAGAAATGAAAAAATATTGTTCACGTGATAATAAACATACTTTACATCGTGAAACTAAATAATTAATGTTTTTAAATTTGTACATGACGATATAAAATCGATTTAATCCCTTTAAAGTAACCACTTATAAAAGTGAAAACTTTGAAGGGATTTTTCATTTACTTTTTGTCTTTAAATACCAACTTAATGACATTAGTTACTATAAACGTTATAATGTTAAGTGAACGAAATGGGTGAATAAAATGGATAAAAAGGGACTACGTAGAAATATAATTAAAAAGATGAAATCTTACGACAAAGTACAAAAACATTTGGCTGATGAATGGTTGGCTAAGAAATTATATCAAAGTGAAGCTTATCGCAAAGCTAACAAAATTGGTATTGTTTTATCGATGCCTCATGAAGTTAATACATATCCAATTATTACTTATTCGCTACATAATAATAAAAAAATTTTTGTTCCTGAAACAAATTATCAACAGCAAGAAATGACTTTTAAACAACTATTATCAATTGAGGATATCGAGAAAGATGGCAAAGGTATTTATCATTCTATTTCCCCAGTCGGTACAACGAATAAAATGGACTTAATTGTAGTACCTGGGGTTGCATTTGATAAATTGGGCTATCGAATAGGTTATGGTGGTGGTTATTATGACCGATTCCTGAGCCAACATAGAAGTAATACAGTTAGTTTACTATATGATTTTCAGTTAGCCCAATTCAATATAGAACCACACGATCAACCTGTAGAGCAATTAATTATTTATCACAATAAAGTGGTGGAGGAATAAATGAATATTAATAAACTTTATTGGAAGGCCTTATATTACTGGATTAGGTATCTTAATTATAATGTAATTTATCGTGATAAAGGGGACGATGAAATATGGTTGTCTCATAAGAGAAAACAATCCATTGTTGTTTTTAGAAAAAATGTTACATCTACCCAAGAGATTAGGTTTGATAAATCAAAAATTATGGAACGACCTGAAGAAATACAACAATTCATCGGTTATTTACCTGAATCTTATGAATTTTATTATTTTACGGATAAAGAGCTTTCAAAAGAAAATTTAAATGAAGAAAAACCAACTAAACTGAAATTTAAAATTTTAAGCAATGAGCAAAGCTTAAAGTCACTCCCTATAAACTTTTTACTTATAAAAATGCTAATTAATAATGAAGATAAAAAGACTTATCTTTATTACAAAAGAAAAGTTTTGACACAAAATCTTGTTGATAAACATATGCAACGTTTTACCCCTATTACATATACACTTATCTTAATTAATATTGTGATATGGTTATGTATGATTTTATACTTAAATCGATTTTCTGATGTTAAACTATTAGAAGTAGGTGGACTTGTTCATTTTAATGTTGTACATGGAGAATGGTATAGACTTATTTCGTCAATGTTCTTACATTTTAATTTCGAACACATTTTAATGAATATGCTTTCTCTATTTATTTTTGGTAAAATTGTCGAATCAATCATTGGTTCATGGCGAATGCTAATAATTTATATTATATCCGGATTATATGGAAATTTTGTTTCTCTATCTTTTAATACGTCTACAATTTCAGTCGGTGCTAGTGGAGCAATATTTGGCTTAATTGGTTCTATTTTTGTGATTATGTATTTAAGCAAGAATTTTAATAAAAAAATGATTGGCCAGTTATTAATTGCATTGGTTGTTTTAATCGGTTTTTCACTTTTTATGTCTAATATTAATATAATGGCACACTTAGGTGGATTTATCAGTGGTGTATTAATTACATTAATAGGCTATTATTTCAAAACACATCGCTCTTTATTTTGGGCATTTTTGATTGTATTTTTACTTATATTCATTGTTTTACAAATTAGAATATTTACTATAAGTGAGGATAATATCTATGATAAATTAATTCGGGATGAAATGATTAAAGGTAATTATAGCGAAGCAAAACATGTTGTAAAGCAAACACTTAATAATAATTACGCCGATGATGAAACATATTACCTTAGTGGTTTGATTACTGCAACTAAGAGCTCGCAAGCAGAGGCCGTATCAGAATGGGAAAGAGGTTTAAGAAAATTTCCAAATTCAGGTGTACTTAATTATGAATTAGCTATAGCTAATCGTTCTTTAAGTGATGATAAAAAGGCTTTAAAATATATAAAAAAAGCTGTAGCAATTAATCCTAATAATAAAAAATATGTTAATTTAAAAAAAGAGTTGAGTAAATCTAATGACGCGAAAAATTAAAAATTTTTATGACGTGTTACAATTACTTAAAACATATGGTTTCATTATCTATTTTAAAAATCCAGATGATATGTATGAAATGATGATACAAGAGATTAAATCCTTATATAGTTATCAATTGTTAACGAAGGATGAATATCTGAATTGTATACTGATAATAAATCAAAGAAGGAATGAAAAATAATGACAGATATTATTTTAGCTGCCGATATAGGCGGAACAACTTGTAAATTGGGGATATTTGACAAGGATTTAGAACAATTGCATAAATGGTCTATTGATACTGATACAAGTGACCACACTGGTGAGTTACTTTTAAAAAACATTTATGATTCTTTTACTGAAAAGGTTGCAGAATTTAAATATGATTTTAACAATGTTGTTGGAGTCGGTATTGGTGTTCCTGGACCTGTTGATTTTGATACTGGAGTTGTATACGGAGCTGTTAATTTACATTGGCCAGGTAGTGTCAATGTAAGAGAAATTTTCAAACAATATGTTAATTGTCCAGTTTATGTTGATAATGATGCTAATGTTGCTGCATTGGGAGAAAAACATAAAGGTGCCGGTGAAGGTGCTGATGATGTAGTAGCAATTACTTTAGGTACCGGACTTGGTGGAGGTATAATTTCTAATGGAGAAATCGTACATGGACACAATGGGTCAGGCGCTGAAATTGGACATTTAAGAGCTGATTTTGATCAACGTTTTCAATGCAATTGTGGTAAATCAGGGTGTATAGAAACAGTTGCTTCTGCTACTGGTGTAGTAAATTTAGTTAATTTCTATTATCCTAAATTAACGTTTAAATCATCAATTTTACAACTTATTAAAGATAACCAAGTAACAGCAAAAGCTGTATTTGATGCAGCTAAAGCCGGTGATCAATTCTGTATATTTATAACTGAAAAAGTTGCAAATTATATCGGCTATTTATGCAGTATCATTAGCGTTACTAGTAATCCAAAATATATTGTTCTAGGAGGGGGCATGTCTACTGCCGGACTTATCCTTATAGAAAATATTAAAACTGAATATCGTAATTTAACTTTTACTCCAGCTCAAAATAATACTGAGATAGTACAAGCTAAATTAGGGAATGATGCTGGTATTACTGGTGCAGCTGGACTTATCAAAACATATATCATAGATAAAGAGGGTGCTAAATAATGGCAATTGTTGATGTAGTAGTTATTCCAGTAGGAACAGAGGGTCCTAGTGTAAGTAAATATATAGCAGAAATCCAAACAAAGTTAAATGAATTTAAACAACAAGGGAAAATTGATTATCAATTAACACCAATGAATACATTAATCGAAGGTGATTTGAAAGATCTTTTTGAGGTGATTCAAGCAATTCATGAATTACCTTTTGATAAAGGATTAGATAGAGTTTGTACAAATATTAGAATTGATGATCGTCGAGATAAATCAAGAAAAATGAATGATAAATTAAAATCAGTACAAAAACATCTAGACCATAGTGGTGAATTATAATGCGAATTTCAAATTTAACATTAGGAATCGTTGACACTAATACGTACTTCATTGAGAATGAAGAAAATGTAATATTAATCGATCCCTCAAGTGAAAGTCAAAAAATAATTAAAAAATTAAATCAAATCAATAAACCTTTAAAAGCAATTTTATTAACACATGCACACTATGATCATATCGGAGCATTAGATGATATTATTGAAAAATATCAGGTTCCAGTTTATATGAGTAAAGATGAGTTTGATTTTTTAACTGATCCAGATAAAAATGGCTCATCTAAATTTACACAATATGGTTTATCTAAAATAGAAAGTCACGCAAATCCATTAAGTTTATCAGAGGGTCCTGCAGAGATTGAAGGATTTAAATTCAAAGTATTACATACGCCTGGTCATTCTCCAGGTAGTCTTAGTTTTGTTTTTAATGACTTTGCTGTTGTTGGCGATACTCTGTTCAAAAATGGTATCGGTCGTACAGACCTTTATAAGGGAGATTATGAAACATTAATTGATTCAATAAAAGATAAATTATTTGAATTAGAAGGTGATATGCCACTTTTCCCTGGACATGGGCCTTACACCACAGTTGACGATGAGCAACTCAATCCTTTTATAAATGGTTAATATTAGAGAGTAAAAAAATCGCCTCCTACGTTTATATATGTAGGAGGTGATTTTTTTTGAAAATTTTATTTGAACAGATTATCAATCATGCAATTAAGCAAGAAGCAAGTGACATACACTTTATACCATGTGAGGAACACACTATAATTAAGCTAAGAATTAAAGATGAGCTCACAATATATGATACACTTTCATTTCCAATTTATAAAAAATTACTTATATACATGAAGTTTCAATCTGGGTTAGATGTATCAACACAGCATAGGGCACAAAGTGGTAGATATAGTTATAAGATGAAGCGTTTATATTATTTAAGAATCTCTACATTACCGTTATCATTAGGCAATGAAAGTTGTGTAATTCGTATAGTACCTCAATACTTCCAAACTAAACGAGAATCATATGAATTTAAAGATTTTAAACATTTCATGAAAAAGAAACAAGGTCTACTTTTGTTTAGTGGGCCAACTGGCTCTGGCAAAAGTACTTTAATGTACCAAATGGTCCTTTATGCACATCAAAATTTGAATTTAAATGTAATATCAGTTGAAGATCCAGTAGAACAAATACTCAATGGAATCACACAAATATCAGTTAATGAAAAGGCAGGTATAAATTATGAAAGCTCTTTCAAAGCCATTTTAAGGTGTGATCCGGACGTAATTTTAATTGGTGAAATCAGAGATTCTACCGTAGCTAAATACGTGATTCAAGCCAGTTTAAGTGGACATTTAGTTTTGTCGACAATGCACGCGAATGATTGCAAGGGAGCATTATTACGATTATTAGAAATGGGTATTTCTGTCCAAGAGTTGTGCCAGGCAATCAATTTAATTTCTAATCAAAGATTAATCACTACTACTACAAATACTCGTCAACTAGTATCGGAATTAATGTTTCAAAGCCAAATCAATTATTTTTTTGAACATAATCATTCTTTACCTAAAAATTTCACAAAATTATCTACACATTTAAACAAAATGTCTAAAGAAGGTGTTATATGTGAAGAAGTTGTCGATAAATACATTTAAATATAAGAGGAATAAATATCTTACTGAAATACAATCAATAGACTTATTACAGAGATTACATCAGCTTTTAAGTCACGGATTCACTTTATATCAAAGTTTTAAATTTTTAAACTCTTATTTTAAATATAAAGAACGAACAATAAATGAAAAGATTATCCAACATCTACAAAACGGCGCTACATGTTATGATATTTTAAAAATGATAGGGTATCCAGAATTAGTTCTTCTTCAAATAAAATTTGCTGAAAACTACGGTAACATTGATGAGGCTCTCGTTGATACTGTTCAATATATGAAAAGAAATTTGAAAGCTAAAAAACGACTCATCAAAACCTTACAATATCCTGTTGCATTAATTTCTATCTTCTTATTCATATTAACCATTTTAAATATAACTGTCATACCTCAATTTCAACAACTTTATGAGACTATGAATGTTAAATTATCAACATTTCAAAATCTACTAACTCTTATTATTACCCTTCTTCCCAAGCTAACTTTCATTTTTATCTTTATGAGTGGTATAGCATTTTTTATCACTTATAAATTTTACTATTATCTACCAATTGAGAGAAAATTAAAATCTATTTTAAAAATCCCAATGATTAATACGTATTATAAAATATATAGAACTTATCAACTTTCCAATCAGCTTTCTTTATTTTACAGAAATGGTACAAGTCTTCAACAAATTGTCCAAATATATCGTAATGAGCAAGATAACGAATTTCTTAAATTTCTGGGTAATTGTCTTTTTAAAGAAGCTAATAGAGGGCTCCCGTTACCTACTATATTAATGAATCTACAATGTTTTCAAAATGATTTAATTAAATTCATAGAACAAGGAGAGAAAAATGGAAAATTAGATATAGAATTAAAATTATACAGTCAAATGTTATTACAGCAATTTGAGGAAAAAGTGTTAAAACAAACAAAATTTATACAACCTATCATCTTCTTTATCTTGGGAATTTTTATTGTATCTTTATACTTAGTCATTATGCTTCCTATGTTCGAACTTATGCAAACAATAAAATAATTTGAGGAGTGACATCAATGAAAACATTGAAATTATTGAAACAAACACGAGCATTTACCTTGATAGAAATGCTTTTAGTATTACTAATAATCAGTTTATTATTAATACTTATAATTCCAAATATTGCAAAACAAACATCTCATATTCAGTCAACTGGATGTGATGCTCAAGTTAAAATGGTAAACAGTCAAATAGAAGCCTACGCTTTAAAACATAACCGCAACCCTTCTAATATTGATGATTTGGTTTCAGATGGTTTTATAAAAGAAGGACAAAAAACATGTAAATCCGGTCAGACAATTAGTATTGCAAATGGAGAGGCAGTTGCCAATTAAAAACATTAAAGCATTTAGTTTAGTCGAGATGATTTTTACTTTGTTTATTATCAGTTGCTTGTTGATAACAACTTTATGGTCACGAAACCTATTCGACATTCAGCTAATTGATGAAGAACATGAAATTAAGCAATTAATAACAAAATTTAATTACTATAAATCTAAAGCTATTAGCAACAATGAATCGATAACTTTATTATTTTTTAATAATTCAAATAGAGTACAAGTAGTTGAAGAAAATGGAGATAAATATAGTTTTAAACTTAATAAAGGAAAAGTGACTAATATAGCTAAAATTCAAACATTAAATTTTGATAAAAATGGAAATATCAATCATTTTGGTTCGCTCATTTTACAATATAATTCACATGCTTATAGATTAATCTTCCATATTGAAAAGGGGCGTTTGAGATTTGTCAAAATATAAATTTAAAGGGTCTTTAATTATTGATGCATTGCTAGCCTTTTTTATAGTTAGTACAATAACAATGATTTTAATACCTATGTTTTCAAACTTAAACAATCAGTATCTTATCAATTTAAATAACATAAAAATCAAGCAAATCATGATAACTAGTCTTCAACACTATAAAAAGAAAGAACTTTATCAAGGGGTTGTAATAGAAAATTATGAAATACAATTATTCAATCATAAAATATGTGGGGCGGATAAAGCATTTAATACGCGAACCTGTATTTCTATTTAATATAAAAGCATTTACCTACATCGAAGCATTATTTGCTTTATTTGTGACTACTTTAATACTCGCTTTATTACCGACTATACTTAAATTGACTTCATTTTATCTAAATACTGCTCAAAATAACGAAGATATTCAATTTGAATTTTTTAGAAGAGATTTACTTAAAGAGAAAATGACGACTAAAAACAATTATGAGATCGAAAATGCATATACAATTAAACTTAAGAAAAATAAAGATGTTATTAGGTATATTTATAAGAACCGTAAAATTTACAAAAATATTAATCAAAGAGGTAATATTACATTGTTAAATCATGTCTTATCTACTCGTATATTAAAAACGAACGATAATATAGTGAAATTATTAATAACAACAGGAGATGCGAACGATAAACACAAAGAAATCCTTTTTTTATAGCCAAAAAGCGTTCATTAGTTTATATTTAATAGTAATTTTTTCAATTTATTTATCAATTATATCTTTTTATATCTCTCAATATAGTTTAAAATTAAAGACAATACATAACTTAGATGTTTACTACAATAAAGTTATCGTTAATAAGTTAAAAGAGGTAGATTAATTTGAAGAGTATTCAAGTGCCTATTATTTTAGTTGGTTTCATGGGAACTGGTAAAACCACTGTTGGAAAATATCTTTCAGATTTATATAATTTAAGTTATGTGGATTTAGATAATTTTATTGAAGTAAATGAATGTAAATCTATACCTGATATATTTAATGATATCGGAGAAAAAGGTTTTAGATCATTGGAGACAAAGTACCTAAAAGCATGTCTCAATACTTTCGATATTATTTCAACTGGAGGAGGTATTATAGAAGATACGAATTCATTAAAGCTCTTAAAAAGCCAAAAGCATGTGGTTTGGCTAGATTGTGACATTGAAATCATTTTCAAACGAGTTAAAAATGATTCACATAGACCCAATGCTAAAAGTAAAAATCTTAACCAACTTGATGCCTTGTATTCTTCAAGACTTTCAAGATATAATGAAATCGCATTCATGAAAGTTGATAGTGCACAGAGTGTCTCTGAAATTTGTACTTTAATTAAAACAAAATTATTAAGCGATTGATCAGTATTAGAGAGAATAGAGATCAAAACTTGAATCATTATGAGTTAAACGATTATAGTCTATTACAATTTTGACTCTCTATCGCCGAAGGTGCAAGTGAAATAACGAAACTCTCAGGCAAAAGGATAATACTGTGACGCATTCCTGAAATGAGTATTAAAACAGGGTAGCTTTATGCTATCCTGTTTTTTAAAAATTATTAATTGGGGGTACAAGTATGACAACAGATTTGAAAAAAACACCTTTATATCAAAATTACGTTGATAGTGGTGCTAAAATTGTTGAGTTTGGTGGATGGGCAATGCCTGTTCAATTCTCAAGTATCAAAGAAGAACATAACGCAGTTAGATATAATGTTGGTCTTTTTGATGTAAGTCATATGGGAGAGATAGAGATTAGTGGTAAAGATGCAGAACAATTTATACAATACATCCTTTCTAATGATACAAATCTTCTAACAAATGATAAAGCAATGTATAGTGCTTTATGTAATGAAGAAGGTGGAGTCATTGATGATTTAGTTACATATAAACTTAATGAAAACCACTACTTGCTTATTGTAAATGCTGCAAATACCAATAAAGATTATCAATGGATTAAAAAACATAGCTCTAATTTCACCGTAGATGTAAGCAATACTTCAGACAAATACGGACAATTAGCTATTCAAGGTCCTCGTTCAAGAGTATTGATAAATGAATTAGTGGATGTAGATGTAAGCCATATGGCAATGTTTGAATTTAAACAGAATGTACAACTTTTTGGTAAATCTATTATTCTTTCGCAGTCTGGTTATACTGGAGAAGATGGCTTTGAAATTTACTGTAAGCAAGAAGATACTAAGGATATATGGGAACAATTATTAAAATACGATGTTACACCATGCGGTTTAGGTGCTCGTGATACTCTAAGACTTGAAGCTGGATTACCTTTACATGGTCAAGATTTATCTGAATCAATTACTCCTTATGAAGGAGGAATAGCCTTCGCTGCTAAACCGTTAATTGCAAATGATTTTATTGGCAAATCAGTACTCAAAGCTCAAAAGGAAAATGGTTCCGAGCGTAGAACAGTAGGTCTTGAACTATTAGGTAAAGGCATTGCTAGAACAGGTTATGAAGTACTAGATGAAAATAGTAATCAAATTGGTTTCGTTACATCAGGAACACAATCCCCATCTTCTGGTAAATCTATAGCACTTGCAATAATAGATAGAGGTGCATTTGAAATGGGCAAAAAAGTAATAGTGCAAATACGTAAGCGTCAAGTTGAGGCAAAAATAGTTAAAAAAAATCAAATTGAGAAATAAATTTAAAGGGGTGTAAATATTGAGTCATCGTTATATACCATTAACTGAACAAGATAAAAATGAAATGCTAAATAGTATTGGGGCAAAGTCTATTTCCGAATTATTTGATGATATACCTACAGATATTTTATTAAAAAGAAATTTAAACATTGCCGAAAGCGAAGCGGAGACGATATTACTTAGAAGGTTAAATCGTCTCGCAGCTAAAAATACAACTAAAGAAACACATGCAACATTTCTGGGTGCGGGCGTTTATGATCATTATACTCCTGCTGTTGTCGATGCAATGATTTCAAGATCTGAATTCTACACCGCATATACACCTTATCAACCTGAAATTTCTCAAGGTGAGTTACAAGCAATTTTTGAATTTCAGACACTCATTTGTGAATTAACAGATATGGATGTAGCAAATTCTTCTATGTATGATGGTATGACTAGTTTTGCTGAAGCATGTATATTGGCGCTAAGTCATACGAAAAAAAATAAAATTGTAGTTTCAAGTGGACTACATTATCAAGCCTTACAAATTCTACACACATACGCCAAAACTCGTGATGAATTTGAAATAATTGAAGTTGACCTTAAAGGTACTATTACTGATTTAGAAAAATTAGAACAACTTATCGATGACAACACAGCAGCTGTCGCTGTACAATATCCAAACTTTTATGGTTCTATTGAAGATTTAGAACAAATTAATAATTATATAAAGGATAAGAAAGCTTTATTTATCGTATACGCCAATCCACTTTCTTTAGGATTACTAACACCACCAGGTACATTCGGGGCAGACATAGTAGTGGGAGATACACAGCCTTTTGGTATTCCTACCCAATTTGGGGGTCCACATTGTGGATATTTTGCTACAACAAAGAAATTAATGAGAAAAGTACCTGGTCGATTAGTTGGACAAACTCAAGATGACGAAGGTAATCGTGGATTTGTTCTCACCTTACAAGCTAGAGAACAACATATCCGTCGTGATAAAGCCACTTCTAATATTTGTTCAAATCAAGCTTTAAATGCACTTGCATCTTCAATAGCAATGTCTGCTTTAGGTAAACAAGGGATTTATGAAATTGCAGTTCAAAATCTTATAAATGCTAATTATGCTAAAAATAAGTTTGAAGAGCATGGTTTTGAGGTACTAAAAGCACAATCTTTTAATGAATTTGTAGTCAAATTTAATCAACCAATAAAAAATATTAATCTTAAATTAGCAGAATATGGGTACATTGGTGGTTTTGACTTAGGTGAAGTATCAGATGATTTTAAAAACCATATGTTAGTCGCAGTTACAGAGTTAAGATCTAAAGATGAAATAGATGATTTTGTTATGAAAGCAGGTGAGTTAAATGATTAGTAAATCAAGCCCTTTAATATTTGAAAGATCCAAAAAAGATAGATATGCGTATTCTTTACCACAAAATGACATTGAAAATATCAATATTGCTTCACTCTTAGATGATAAGTATATTCGTAAACATAAGGCTGAGTTTCCTGAGGTTTCAGAATTAGATTTAGTTAGACATTACACTGAACTATCAAATAAAAATTTCGGGGTTGATACTGGATTTTATCCATTAGGTTCATGTACGATGAAATATAATCCTAAAATTAATGAAAAGGTAGCTCGTATTTCTGGTTTTAGTGAATCTCATCCTTTACAAGAAGAAGAACACGTCCAAGGTTCTCTTGAAATTATATATAGTTTACAAGAAGAATTGAAAGAAATTACTGGTATGGATGAAGTTACCCTACAACCTGCTGCAGGTGCGCATGGTGAATGGACCGCTTTAATGATTTTTAAAGCTTATCATGAAAAAAATGGACAAAGCCATCGAGATGAAGTAATAGTACCTGATTCAGCACATGGTACTAATCCTGCTTCTGCCTCATTTGCTGGATTTAAATCAGTAACTGTAAAATCTAATCAACGTGGGGAAGTTGACATAGAAGATTTAAAAAGAGTAGTAAACGACAATACAGCTGCAATCATGTTAACTAATCCAAATACATTAGGTATATTTGAACAGAATATTATTGAAATTGGGAAAATCGTTCATGAAGCAGGTGGTTTATTATATTACGATGGGGCAAATTTAAATGCTATTTTAGATAAAGTACGTCCTGGTGATATGGGCTTTGATGCAGTACATCTTAATTTGCACAAAACATTCACTGGTCCTCATGGCGGTGGTGGACCAGGATCAGGACCAGTTGGAGTAGTAGAGAAATTGGCCAGTTATCTACCTAAGCCTATGGTTATAAAAGATAATGATAGATATAAATATGACAATGATATTCCAAATTCAATTGGACGAGTAAAACCGTTTTACGGAAATTTCGGTATTTATTTAAGAGCATATACTTATATCAGATCAATGGGAGCCAATGGTTTAAAAGAAGTATCTGAAGCTGCCGTTCTTAATGCGAATTATATTAAATCTCGCCTTAAAAATCACTTTGAAATTCCGTTCAATCAATATTGTAAACATGAATTTGTATTAAGTGGAACTTTACAAAAACAATATGGTGTCAGAACATTAGATATGGCTAAACGACTGTTAGATTTTGGTGTGCATCCACCTACAATATATTTTCCTCTCAATGTCGAAGAAGGAATGATGATTGAGCCAACAGAAACTGAATCTAAAGAAACACTTGATTACTTTATTGATGCGATGATTCAAATCGCTAATGAAACAAAAAATGATCCAGATAAAGTTTTAGAAGCACCACATACAACTATAATTGACCGATTAGATGAGACGACTGCAGCACGAAAACCAATTCTTAAATTTGAAGAACTTAAGAACGAAAAGTATAAAGAACACACAAATATTGATTCTGAAAATAATTAAATCACTAAAAAGAAATCTTTATACTAGCTAAAATTTCTATAAGTTACAATAATCAAAAGTTAACTTATACTAATCTTTTACTAAATAGAAAATATCTTTTTTAAAGCATTTAAAAATTAGATTTGATGTTAATACGTAGCTTTTTTATGATATTTTTGAGAAAGGTGCGCCAATCCTCTATACGGGCTGAGACGGTACCTTTTGATGACGAGTCGTTCTCAATATGAAAATTATATAAATAAAGAAAGCGGCTGGGACATCATTCCTAGCAAAATAGCCAGTAAATGAGTTTTCTATAATTCATTTACTGGCTTCTTTATTTACAATTCTTCTTATTGTTGGCTCGCTTTCTTAGGGGACAGCTT
>NZ_KV834762.1:49367-50044 GCF_001837945.1 Staphylococcus sp. HMSC077D08
AAATACTTTGTGTTTATATGTAATTTTACATTGAAATACTTTAAAAAATAAGGCCCATTCGTATAATTTAATAGATACCAATAAACTAAATTAACGTAGAGCCTTATGCACAAAGATTATAACATGACTCAACTTACTCTACCAATGGAAACTTCAGTTCTTATCCCCACAAATGATATTGTAGAAACAATTCCCGAGACTGAATTCGATGATTTCATTTGTCCAAACAATCAAAGACCAGGATTTAAAAGATATGCCTATCGTCATGATAAATATGGTTTTAAACGAGACTTTAAAATAAATGTGATGATTGTTCAGAGTGTCCTCTGAAACACACCAATGTATGAACTTCAATTCAAAACAAACAAAAAAATAATGAAGAATTATAGTTTGGAATATTTTAAAGCGCAAATTAATAAAAAGTTTTCAGAACCAAAAACAAAAACCATCTACAGTCAAAGAAAATTTAGTGTGGAGCCTGTTTTTAGATTTATGAAGGCTATTTTAGGTTTCACTCGAATGTCTGTTCAAGGTATATATAAAGCCAAAAGAGAACTAGGATGTCTACTAATGGAACTTAATATAAGAAAAGTAACAGCTCAACGAGCTGAAAATGATCAAAAATTTATAAAAAAGACAATTCCTATATTTTTCAATAGAAATTGTCCTTATTTACT
>NZ_KV834762.1:50144-301897 GCF_001837945.1 Staphylococcus sp. HMSC077D08
TTTTCAATAGAAATTGTCCTTATTTACTTATCCTGGAACTTTATGTCCAGAATTTTCTTTAAATGATTTATATATCATCATCTAAAAAACTCTTTGAAAGCATCTATTAACCTAATCCTTTCAAAGAGTTTAATAACTTAAAGACATCATTTCGTAAAATTACTTTTTAGATTTTATTTTACCTGTCCATTTTTTGTAACCGCCTTTAAGCATGTAAATATTTTTATATCCATTTTTTCTTAATATACGTGCAGCACGATAACTTGCTATACCATTAGCATCACATAAATAAATAGGTTGATCATTTCTTAGTCCTTGAAATCGTTGCTTAAATACTGTGATAGGAATATTACGTGCACCATTAATATGTCCATAATCATAATCCACTTTTTCCCTCACATCAATAACTTGAGCTTTTCTTAAACCCTTATGGAATTCATTCTGGTCTAATTCATTTACAGCTCGCTTATTAAGAATTTGTTGGATAATCATATATGCAATGATAATAACAATAATACCAATTGCAATGTACAAAGAGATACTCATCTTGCATCCTCCCTAATTTACCGATATTATAATTATAAGACTGTTAGTACAATTTATCAAAATATTTTTTCGAGTTAGATTATGTTTATATCACATAATCTAAATATACAAAGAGAAACATAATAGTTTTAATTTTAATATTTCGATAGGGGTATGATTATGACTGAAATATGGAATTTTATAAATACTGGAAGCAAAAATCCTTATTATAATATGGCAATGGACGAAGCGTTACTAAATTTTGTATCGCGTGGAGAAATTGATCCAGTTATAAGATTTTATACTTGGAATCCTGCAACACTCTCAATAGGCTACTTTCAACGGCTCCAAAAAGAAATTGATATTGATAAAGTAAAAGAAAAGGGCTATGGCTTAGTAAGACGTCAAACGGGTGGTAGAGGCGTGTTACACGATAAAGAATTAACATATAGTGTTATTGTTCCAGAGTCTCATCCAAATATGCCTTCAACTGTAACTGAAGCTTATAAAATTATTTCACAAGGATTATTAGAAGGTTTTAAAAATTTAGGTTTTGAAACTTATTTCGCTATCCCCCGTTCTAAAGAAGAACGAGACAAATTAAAGCAACCACGAAGTTCGGTATGTTTTGATGCACCTAGTTGGTATGAGCTTGTAGTAGAAGGCAGAAAAATTGCAGGTAGCGCTCAAACCAGACAAAAAGGTGTCATTCTTCAACATGGTTCAATTTTACAAGATATAGATATCGATGATTTATTTGATATGTTTATATTTAAAAATGAACGACTAAAAGCGAAAATGAAAGAAAATTTTGTTCAAAAAGCTGTAGCTATTAATGACATTTCAAATCAACATATTACATTAAATGAAATGGAGAACGCCTTTAAATCAGGTTTTAAAAAAGGACTGAATATAGATTTTAAACCTCTAGAATTAACGGAAAAACAAAAAGAGGAAGTACAAGAACTCGAAGAAAAATATCGCTCTGAAGCATGGATGTACCGTAAATAATTATGAAGAAAGCAATAAGGCGAAATCATTTGATATCGCCTTATTGCTTTCTTTTTTGTCTTTTATATTTACGAAGTGCTTTTTTATACTTCCTTTGATCTTCTGTTAAAAAGAAGAAATAATATATAATATAAATAATTAAAGCTATAATTGCAAAACTAATAATAGCTTTCATAATTGAAAATAAAAACTCATCAAGATTCATCATTAAACCAAATGCAGCTATCGCTAATATTAAATAAAAGATGAATTTACGCATCTCAAAACTCCTATTAATTTAAATTTGTATTTATTGTTGCAAGTTTTTTTTGACCTTTTTCTATTTTTTTATTATCTTTCGTTTCATATCCTTTTTTAATTGTATTGAATACTGAAGATAAGTCTTTATTAAGTTGACGTATTTCTTTTTCTTTTTTCTTATCTTCTTCAGATTGTGATTCAGAGTCTACAGATTCTTTATATTTAATGAAAGAACTGTCAATATTATTTGAAATGTCATCTAATTTTCTTTGAATCGCCACTTTATTATTATTTTTATTAACTTTTGACTCAATATCTCTATAATCTTTAATGGCTTTTGCAATAGAATCATAATAATCAGATGATGCTTTTAAATTTTTTATTTTTAACTTATTAGATGAAGCTTCTTTAGTATTTTCTTTATCTTGTTTAAGGGCGGCTATTTTAGATTTATGTTCGCCAATTTCTTGATTAAGTTCTTGAATATCAAGTTTTAATTGATGATTATCATCACGTAACTCAGTCGTTTTATCTTCTAAAGGAGATAAGTTCTGACTCCCACAACCCATTAGCAAACTACTCGCACCAACTATTAATATTAACTTTTTCATTGTATTCTCCCTAAACCAAAAACTATTATTATTATTACTAGTTATGCTATCATTCTAATGTATAAAATAAAAATGTACAAATGTAAACGTAGGAGGGAAATAATGAATAAATTAAGAAAAGTTCAAGATATCATTGAACATAAGCACTTAGATGCAATCATAGTATTATCAGATTATAATAGACGTTACCTTTCAGATTTTACTGGTACAAGTGGTGCACTAATCATAACACCTAAAAAACAATATCTTATTACTGATTTTAGATATATAGACCAAGCTACAGAACAGGCACAAGATTTTGAAATTATAAATCGAAAATCAAGTTTGATTTCTGAAATTAAATGTATATTAGAAAGAGAAAATTTATCAAATATTGGTTTTGAAGGTCATTTAATCAGTTATGATACTTATGTTGAACTTAATAAAGGATTAATTACTTTAATAAGCATATCTAATGAAATTGATAAGATTAGAGAAATTAAAAATAAGGAAGAAATTCAGCTCATTCAAAAAGCGGCTAAGATAGTAGATCAAACATATGAATATATCCTCACTCAAGTAAGTATCGGAATGACAGAACGAGAAATCAAAGCTAAATTAGAAAGTAAGATGTTAGAATTAGGTGCAGATGGCCCTTCATTCGACACAATAGTAGCTTCAGGTTACCGAGGTGCATTACCGCATGGTGTTGCAAGTGATAAGCGTATTGAAAAGGGAGATATGATTACATTAGATTTTGGTGCATACTATAGAGGTTATTGTTCCGATATTACACGCACGTTTGCCATAGGAGAACCGGATCCAAAACTCAAAGAAATATTTAATATAGTTCTAACTTCTCAAAAGAAAGCTATTGAAGAAATCAAACCAGGTATGACTGCAAAAGAAGCAGATGCTATATCTAGAAAGTATATTTCATCTCACAATTATGGTGAGCAGTTTGGCCACTCACTTGGTCATGGTATTGGCCTTGATATTCATGAAGGTCCACTATTATCTCAAAATAGTTCAGATGAATTAAATATAAATAACTGTGTTACTATAGAACCAGGTATATACATTGAGGGATTGGGTGGCGTTAGAATAGAAGATGACATTCTTATTACAGAAAATGGATGTCATGTCTTTACTAATTGCTCAAAAGACCTTATTATTTTAGAGTAAGCGCGTATAATTGAGGAGGAGACTGAATGATTTCAGTAAATGATTTTAAAACAGGTTTAACGATTTCTGTTGATAACGGAATCTGGAAAGTTATTGATTTCCAACATGTCAAACCAGGAAAAGGCTCAGCTTTTGTTCGTTCTAAATTACGTAATTTAAGAACAGGTGCTATTCAAGAAAAAACTTTCAGAGCTGGCGAAAAGGTTGAACAAGCAATGATCGAGAATCGTCGTATGCAATATTTATATGCTGATGGCGATAACCACGTATTCATGGATAACGAGACATTTGATCAAATCGAATTACCTGGTGACTACTTAAAAGATGAATTAAATTATTTAAAAGCGAACATGGAAGTTCAAGTTCAATCTTATGAAAGTGAAGTTATTGGTGTTGAATTACCAAAAACTGTAGAGCTTGAAGTTACTGAAACTGAACCTGGAATCAAAGGTGATACTGCCACTGGCGCAACAAAATCTGCGACTGTTGAAACAGGTTATACACTAAATGTACCTTTATTTGTAAATGAAGGTGACACACTAGTGATAAATACTAGTGATGGAAGTTACATTTCTAGAGGATAAACACTAATTAACTATACTCCAGAGTATACATCAATAAGATGTTATACTTTGGAGTTTTTGTTTTCAAAATGTAAAATTACAAAGTATAGTATTGTAATTATTAATAAATATGTATATAATTACATAATAATACAATAAGGAGTGTATATATGCATATTTCTATAGTAGGTATCACAGGCTATACAGGACTAGAATTGTTAAGATTAGCACTAAATCACCCTCATATAACTGTTTCATCGATTCATGCCACAAAAGAAGTGGGAGTGCAAATTTCTGATATATTCCCTCATTTGAAAGGTATTTGTGATAAAGAAATTCAGGCTTTCGACAGTGAATTTATTATGACACACTCAGATTTGGTATTTTTTGCCACTCCAAGTGGCGTTGCAAAAGATTTATCTAAAAATTTCGTTAATAATAATTTTCCTGTCATAGACTTATCAGGTGACCATCGTTTATCTCCAGATGTTTATCTCAAATGGTATAAAAAATCACCGTGTACTGTAGATATACAAAAGCGTTTTACATACGGTCTTTCAGAAGTAATGAATATTAGTCATTGCAATAGATTTATTGCTAACCCTGGTTGTTATGCAACTGCAACTGAATTAGCACTATATCCCTTAATCAGCAATCATTTAATCCGTGTTGATTCTATAATTGTTGATGCTAAAAGTGGTCTTACTGGAGCTGGTAAAAAATTAAATCAGTCAACCCATTATGTAAATGTAAACAATAATTATGTGACGTATAAACTTAATAAACATCAACATATTCCTGAAATTGTACAAACGTTGCAGTTTTTTAACAAAAATTTACAGAATATTCAGTTTTCTACATCACTTATTCCGGTTAACAGAGGTATTGTTGCAACTATATACACACAGCTTGAAAGTGGAGTGAAAATAAATCAAATAGAATCTACCTACAAGACTGTATATAAAAATAAGCCTTTCATAAGAATTAAAGATGGGTTACCACAGTTAAATGAAGTAATAGGAACAAATTACACTGATATTGGTTTTGTTTATAACGAAACTACGGGTGTTTTAACAATTTCATCAGTTATTGATAATTTAATTAAAGGTGCCGCTGGCCAAGCTATTCAAAATATGAATCTGATGTTTAATTTCGACGAAACTGATGGTCTAATTTTGGCACCTTTATATATCTAATATAGGGGGACTAAATAATGAATATAATTAAGGGAAATATTGCAAGTCCTCTTGGGTTTGCAGCTGATGGTCTGCACGCTGGCTTTAAAAAGAAAAAATTAGACTTTGGTTGGATTGTTTCAGAAGTACCTGCAAATGTAGCAGGTGTATTTACAACTAATAAGGTGATTGCTGCACCATTAAAATTAACAAAAAACAGCATCGAAAAAAGTGGTAAAATGCAAGCTATTGTTGTTAATTCAGGTATTGCTAATTCTTGTACTGGTAAACAAGGGGAAAAAGATGCCTTTAAAATGCAACAACTGGCCGCAAATAAATTGCAAATTCAACAAGAATATGTAGGTGTCGCATCTACAGGTGTTATTGGAAAGATGATGCCAATGTCTATTCTAGAGAATGGCTTTTCCAAACTAGTTAAAAACGGTAATGCTGATGACTTTGCAAAAGCGATATTAACAACGGATACTCATACAAAAACATGCGTTGTAAACGAAGTTTTTGGTAACGATACAGTAACGATGGCAGGTGTAGCAAAAGGGTCAGGAATGATACATCCTAATTTGGCTACAATGCTAGCATTTATAACCTGTGACGCTAACATCTCATCACAAACATTACAACAAGCTTTAAAAGATGTAGTTGAAGTTACATTCAATCAAATCACTGTAGATGGTGATACTTCAACAAATGATATGGTGCTTGTAATGTCAAATGGATGTACAAATAATAACGAAATTAAAAAAGACAGTGAAGACTACTATAAATTTAAGCAGATGCTTCTATATATTATGACCGATTTAGCTAAAAGTATTGCAAGGGATGGCGAAGGTGCTTCTAAATTAATAGAAGTCACGGTTAAAGGTGCAAAAGAATCTAGTGCTGCAAGAATGATTGCTAAAAGTGTGGTGGGTTCAAGTTTGGTAAAAACCGCAATTTTTGGCGAAGATCCTAATTGGGGTAGAATTATTGCTTCTGCAGGTTACGCTAAAACAAATTTTGATATTAATCAGGTAGACATTTTTATCGGTAGGATACCTGTATTAATAAGATCCTCACCAATAAAGTACGATAAAGAAGAAATTCAAGAAATAATGAGTGCTGAAGAAATATCAATTGAACTTGACCTTCATCAAGGAAATTACGAAGGTCAAGCATGGGGATGTGATTTATCGTATGACTACGTTAAAATCAACGCACTTTACACCACTTAGGAGGAACATATGAAAAACATCATCGTAATTAAGCTCGGTGGTATAGCTATAGAAAATTTAAACGACGCGTTTATACAACAAATTAAAGCTTGGCACCTTGAAAACAAAAAAATAATTATTGTTCACGGTGGCGGCCAAGTCATCAGTGATTTATTAACTAAAAACAATCATTCAACTATTAAAATTGATGGCATGAGAGTGACTGCTAAAAATGACTTACCTATCATATATGATGCTTTAATTAACATAGTAGGACACCAACTTTTAGTGAGACTTAAAGAATCTAATTTAAAATTTTTTCAATTCAAAGAAAAGATAAAAGAACTTGTGAGCGCCGAATTTTTAAATAAAAATATCTATGGTTACGTTGGGAAAGTTAAAGAAATCAACACGATGCTATTAGAAAATATTTTATCACGCGACATTATACCAATTATCATTAGTTTGGGTGTAAATGAGCAAGGGGAATATCTTAATGTTAATGCTGATCACCTCGCCACCGCAATTGCTAAGAAACTAAAAGTCGAAAAATTAGTATATATGACTGATGTCCCTGGTGTAATTGAAAAAGATAAAACGCTTGCTACTCTTACAATTAAGGAGGCAAAAACAAAAATTGAAAATAAAATAATTACTGGCGGCATGATACCTAAAATTGAGAGTGCAATCCAAACAGTAGAATCAGGCGTTGAATCGATTTTAATTGCAAATAATTTACAAAAAGGAACAATCATAAGGGGTGATTAATGATGAGTTATCTTTTTAATAATTACAAACGGGACAATATAGAATTTGTTGATGCTAATGAAAATGAATTAATTGATAAAGATAATAATGTTTACCTAGATTTTTCGTCAGGTATAGGTGTCACAAATCTAGGTTTTAATATGGAAATTTACCAAGCAGTACTTAATCAACTGAATTTAATATGGCATTCACCCAATTTATACCTAAGTAGTATTCAAGAGGAAGTGGCTCAAAAATTAATTGGTCAACAAGATTATTTAGCTTTCTTTTGCAACAGTGGAACAGAAGCGAATGAGGCGGCTATTAAACTCGCACGTAAAGCTACTGGCAAGTCGGAAATTATTGCTTTTAAAAAGTCTTTTCACGGCAGAACGTACGGCGCAATGTCTGCAACAGGACAAAAGAAAATTACAGATCAATTTGGTCCGGTTGTTCCTGGATTCAAATTTGCTATTTTTAATGATTTCAATTCATTTAAATCATTAACTTCATATAATACTGCAGCTGTAATTATAGAAATCATTCAAGGTGAATCAGGAGTACTACCTGCTGATCCTTTATTTGTGAAGCAATTAAATGAGTATTGTATACAAAAAGATATTCTTATAATTGTAGACGAAGTTCAAACGGGCATAGGTAGAACTGGTAAGTTATATGCTCATGAACATTATCAATTGTCTCCAGATATCATCACATTAGCTAAAGGGTTAGGTAACGGCCTTCCTATTGGAGCAATGTTAGGCAAAAAGAATTTAGGTCATGCATTTGGCTATGGTTCTCATGGCACAACATTTGGAGGAAATAGATTATCATTAGCCGCTGCAAACCAAACGCTTACTATCATTAATCATGCTGATTTGATGAATGATGTTCAATCAAAGGGTCAATTTCTTATTGAAAACTTAAGAAAAGGTTTAGCAAATAAAAGAAATGTAATTGAAGTCCGTGGTATAGGCTTAATGGTAGGAATAGAGATCAATAATGATCCTATTCAAATCGTGCGAGAAGCTAAACGTAGAGGGTTAATCATTTTAACAGCTGGTACAAATGTGATTAGGTTATTACCTCCATTGAGTATCACTAAAAAACAATTGGAAAAAGGTATAGAAATACTAACTGAAATCATTTGATTTATAAATGGTATCTTATCTAAAATATCGAGTTGATATACAGAGTGTACAATTCAGCAAAGCAACTTTTAAAACACCGTTTCGTTAAAAATATAAAAAATAAAACGAAACGAGTGTCTTTTTTATGCCTTCAATCAATCTCTAAAATATTTAAATAAATAACGACGTTTTGATGTTTAATGAACATGCTTGAATTGAATCTTTTACTCAAGTAAAATAGATGGGTAGATGAAAACAAACCTAAGGAGTCAGTAAGAAATGAACTTTAAAGAAATAAAAGAATTAATCGAAATTCTTGACCAATCTAATTTAACTGAAATAAATATTGAAGATAATAAAGGCAGCGTAGTTAATTTAAAAAAAGAAAAAGAGACTGAAATAGTTACACCACAAGTTACTCAACAACCAACTCAACCGATAACTCATGCGCAAATCGATAATGAAACACAACAAAAACCATCACATAGCTATAATGATGAACAAAGTAGTGATAATAATTACAATACCATTAATGCACCAATGGTTGGTACATTTTATAAATCACCTTCACCAGATGAAGAAGCATATGTTCAAGTAGGAGATAAAGTTACGAATGACAGTACTGTTTGTATATTAGAAGCTATGAAATTATTTAATGAGATTCAAGCCGAAACAACAGGTGAAATCGTAGAAATTTTAGTAGAAGACGGACAAATGGTAGAGTATGGCCAGCCGTTATTTAAGGTGAAATAATGAAGAAGATTTTAATCGCTAATCGTGGTGAAATCGCAGTAAGAATAATAAGAGCAGCACACGATTTAGGTATTCAAACAGTAGCTATATACTCAGAAGGTGACAAAGATGCATTACATACTCAAATTGCTGATGAAGCATATTGCGTCGGTCCTACTTTATCAAAAGATTCTTATTTAAATATACCAAATATTTTATCTATCGCTACTTCTACAGGATGTGATGGTGTTCATCCTGGATACGGCTTTTTGGCTGAAAATGGTGATTTTGCTGAATTGTGTGAAGCATGCCAATTAAAATTTATTGGGCCAAGCTATCAATCAATTCAAAAAATGGGAATAAAAGATATTGCTAAAGCTGAAATGATTAAAGCCAATGTACCTGTAGTACCAGGAAGTGAAGGGCTTATTCAAAGTATAGATGACGCTAAAAAAACTGCTAAAAAAATTGGCTATCCAGTTATCATCAAAGCCACTGCAGGTGGTGGTGGAAAAGGTATTCGGGTTGCTCGTGATGAGAAAGAACTTGAAACTGGTTACCGTATGACACAACAAGAAGCTGAAACAGCGTTCGGAAATGGCGGTTTATACTTAGAAAAATTTATAGAAAACTTTAGACATATAGAGATTCAAATTATTGGCGATACTTATGGAAACGTTATACATTTAGGTGAACGTGATTGTACAATTCAAAGAAGAATGCAAAAACTCGTTGAAGAAGCACCTTCACCAGTATTAAGTGAAGATAAACGCCAAGAAATGGGTAATGCTGCAATCAGAGCTGCAAAAGCTGTAAATTATGAAAACGCAGGTACAATTGAATTTATATATGATTTAGATGATAATCAATTTTATTTCATGGAAATGAATACACGTATTCAAGTCGAACACCCAGTAACTGAAATGGTAACAGGAGTAGATTTAGTAAAATTACAACTCAAAGTTGCTATGGGTGAAGCGTTACCTTTTAAACAAGAAGATATTTCCATTAACGGTCATGCCATTGAATTTCGAATCAATGCTGAAAATCCTTACAAAAACTTTATGCCTTCACCAGGCAAGATTACTCAATATCTTGCCCCAGGCGGTTTTGGAGTGAGAATTGAATCAGCATGTTATACTAATTATACGATACCACCTTACTATGACTCCATGGTGGCAAAACTTATAGTTCACGAACCTACACGTGAAGAATCAATTATGACAGGCATTCGTGCTTTAAGTGAATATCTTGTTTTAGGTATCGACACTACGATTCCATTCCACTTAAGACTTCTAAATAATCATATTTTTAGAAGTGGGGAATTTAATACAAAATTCCTAGAAAAGTATAATATTATGGACGATAATAACCAATAGGAGGATAAAGGATGGTCAATGTAGCAGATTATTCTCAATCTAATTTAGGAAAAATTGAAATAGCACCAGAAGTATTATCTGTTATCGCATCCATTGCGACATCAGAAGTAGAAGGCATTACAGGTCATTTTGCTGAATTAAAAAAAACAAATCTAGAGAAGATTAGTCGAAAAAATTTAAACAGAGATTTAAAAATCGAAGCTAAAGAAGACGGAATATACATTGATGTATTTTGTTCTCTAAAACATGGCGTAAATATTTCTAAAACTGCAAATCAAATTCAATCAGCGATTTTCAATTCAATTACGACAATGACAGCTATTGAACCACAGCAAATTAATATTCACATCAGAAGTATCGTAGCAGAAAAATAAATAATTTAAATTATAGGTGCACTTTAACTAGAAAGTTGTACCTATAATTTTATAAATACATTTGAAGGAGTAAAATATGAGTCGTAAAGATGCAAGAATACAAGCTTTTCAAACTTTATTTCAACTTGAAATAAAAGAGACGGATTTAACAATTCAAGAAGCAATTGAATTTATTAAAGATGATCATTCTGATTTAGACTTTGATTTTATATACTGGTTAGTTACTGGAGTCAAAGATCATCAAATCGTTTTAGACGACACAATAAAACCCCATTTAAAAGACTGGTCTATCGATCGTTTACTGAAATCAGATCGTATTATTTTAAGAATGGCAACGTTTGAAATATTGCACAGCGATACACCTAAAAAAGTAGTTGTTAATGAAGCTGTAGAACTTACAAAACAGTTTAGTGATGATGATCATTATAAATTTGTTAATGGTGTTTTAAGTAATATAAATGATTAAAATGAGTGATAACTATGACTGAATATTTAAGTGTTTCTGCACTAACTAAATATATAAAATATAAATTTGACCAAGATCCTCATCTTCAATCAGTTCTTATCAAAGGAGAATTATCTAACTTTAAAAAGCACTCAAGCGGACATTTATATTTTAATGTCAAGGACAAAGAAAGTGTCATCAGTGCAATGATGTTTAAAGGAAATGCTTCTAAGTTAGGCTTTGAGCCTAAAGAAGGTGATGAGGTTTTAATTGAAGCTCGCGTTTCTGTTTATGAAAGACGAGGAAATTATCAAATTTATGTTAATAAGATGCAAATCGATGGTATTGGTAATTTATACCAAAAGCTTGAACAACTAAAAAAGAAATTGAAAAAAGAAGGCTATTTTGATCAAAGTAACAAAAAACTTATACCAAAGTATCCAAAGAAAATAGCGGTTTTAACAGCGAGTACAGGTGCAGCCATTAGAGACATACATAGTACGATTAATAATCGCTACCCTTTGGTCGAGCAAATTCAAATCAGTACCCTTGTTCAAGGCACGCAGGCTAGGCAAGATATAATAAAAAAGATTCAATATGCCGATTCATTAGATGTTGATACAATAATAGTTGGACGCGGTGGTGGTTCAATTGAAGATTTGTGGAACTTTAATGAAGAAGATGTTGTTAAAGCCATCTTTAATTGTCAAACACCTATTATATCAGCTGTAGGTCATGAGACTGATTTTACATTAAGCGATTTTGTAGCAGATGTTAGAGCTGCGACACCTACTCAAGCTGCTGTTATAGCAACACCTGATCAATATGAGTTATTACAACAAATTAAACAGTATGAATATACATTATCAAGATATATAAAACAATATATCGAACATCAGAAGAAACAACTTAATCACATATCATCATATTATAAATTTAAGCAACCGAGTTTATTGTACGATCAACAAATTCAAAAACGTGATGAATTAGAAAGACAGTTAAATCTTCTATTAAATACTAAAGTTGAAAAGTCAAAACATCACCTCAAGTTACTTCAACAAAGTTTTAATTTTAAAAATTTAAATCAGCAGATTACTCAAGAAAAGCAATCTGTTTATCAATTGCATTCTAGATTGTCCAAAATAATGTCCAATAACATTACTAATTTAAAAACAGTGCTAAAAAATAAATTAGAAAATCTCAATAATTTAAGCCCTACCAATACGATGCTTAGGGGGTACGCAATTGTCAACAAAGACGATGAAGTGATTACAAGCACACATAAATTGAATGAAAACGACAAAATATCTTTAACAATGAAAGACGGAAGTGTCGATGCAATGGTTAAGAAAGTAAGGTGTAATGATGAGTAAAGAAAAGCAAAGTTTCGAAGAAATGATGAAAGAACTTGAAAATATCGTTCAAAAATTGGATAATGAAGCAGTTTCTTTAGAAGAATCCCTCGATTTATACCAACGTGGTATGAAACTATCTGCTAATTGTGATTCAACTTTAAAAGAAGCAGAGAAAAAAGTGAATGAATTAATGCAAGAAGAAGTTGGTGATGAAGGCAATGAAGAAACTACAGATGAATAAATTAATAGATATAATTAATACATCACTGAATAAATCAATACAATCATCACCATTAAAGACTAATTTAGAAGAAAGTATGAAATACTCATTAAATGCTGGTGGTAAAAGAATCAGACCAGTCATATTATTATTAACACTAAAAATGCTTAATAAAGATTATCAACAAGGACTAAATAGTGCATTAGCATTGGAAATGATTCATACTTATTCTTTAATTCATGATGATTTACCAGCAATGGATAATGACGATTACCGTAGAGGAGAGTTAACAAATCATAAAGTATATGGTGAATGGAAAGCCATTCTTGCTGGTGATGCATTATTAACAAAAGCTTTTGAATTAGTTTCTAATGATACTACCATTGAAGATAGTGTGAAAGTAAATATTATACAAAGACTTTCAAAAGCAAGTGGACATTTGGGAATGGTAGGTGGCCAAGCGCTTGATATGGAAAGTGAAGGGAAGTCAATTCGTTTAGAAACTTTAGAGTCAATTCATAAAACTAAGACAGGTGCTTTACTAAATTTTTCAGTTATGGCCGCGGTAGACATTGCTCAAGTTGAACAAAATATTGCTAAGAATCTAGATGAATTTAGTCATCATTTAGGAATGATGTTTCAAATTAAAGATGATTTGCTGGATGTATATGGTGATGAATCAAAACTTGGCAAAAAAGTAGGCAGTGATATAGTAAATCATAAAAGTACTTATGTTTCTTTACTTGGAAAAGATGGAGCAGAAGAAAAGTTAAACAATCATCAATGTCTTGCCTTGAACTGCTTAAATCAAATTTCTGATCAATATGATACTTCAGAATTAAGCGATATTGTAGATTTATTCTATAACAGAGACCATTAATTTATAACAAAATTTTATACTATCGTCAGAATGTTTACTTTAACGTTATAACACATTTATATCTGTAGGTTGTCTTCATAGCTTATCTATGAGGCAATCTTTTTTAATTCTCCAATTTATATACAAGAATTATTCACATTTTTATTTCTAAACACTTATTTTAGTATTATTAATTATGAAAGTGATTTTGTAATAAATACTGATATAGTGCTCATTAGATATTTTAACTTCACAATTTCAAAATAGTGTTTAGTAGTAGTTCAGAACGCCATGTGTTAAAATCAATGTATAAATATTCGTAATTTGAGGTGTTAATTGTGCCAAAAAAGTCAGTGAGACACATAAAAATAAGAGAGATAATTTCAAATGAACAAATAGAAACACAAGATGAACTAGTTAAACGTTTGAATGAGTATGATTTAAATGTTACACAAGCTACTGTTTCACGAGATATTAAAGAATTGCAATTAATTAAAGTTCCTGCACCTACAGGACAATATGTTTATAGTTTACCAAATGATCGTAGATATCATCCATTAGAGAAGTTGGGTAGATATTTAATGGATTCATTTGTAAATATTGAAGGCACTGGTAATCTACTAGTACTTAAAACGCTTCCTGGTAATGCTCAATCCATTGGTGCTATACTTGATCAAATTGATTGGGATGAGGTGCTTGGTACAATTTGTGGTGATGATACATGCTTACTTATTTGTCGAAACGAAGAAGCGAGTGAAGAAATCAAAACTCGAATTTTCAATTTATTATAAGGATGCGATGAATTTATGTTACAAACCTTATCAATAAAACAATTTGCCATTATTGACGAACTTGATATAAACTTTTCTGACGGTCTAACAGTTATGAGTGGTGAAACTGGCTCAGGAAAATCTATCATTATTGATGCCATTGGACAGTTAATCGGTATGAGAGCTTCTTCTGATTACGTCAGACATGGCGAAAAGAAAGCGATTATCGAAGGTATCTTTGATATAGACGAGAGTAAAGATGCAATTAAAATACTAGAATCTTTAGCTATAGATGTTGATGAAGATTTTCTATTAGTTAAAAGAGAAATATTCAGTTCTGGCAAGAGTATATGTCGAATTAATAATCAAACTGTCACTCTACAGGACTTAAGAAAAGTGATGCAAGAACTGCTTGATATTCATGGGCAACATGAAACACAGTCTTTACTTAAGCAAAAATATCATCTTCAACTATTAGATGATTATGCAGACAATCAATATTCAGATTTACTTAATCAATATCAACTTTCTTATAAGCAATATAAAAATAAACGTAAAGAATTAGAGGAATTAGAATCTGCGGACCAAGCTTTATTACAACGATTAGACTTAATGAAGTTTCAATTAGAGGAACTAACCGAAGCTTCACTGAAAGAAGGCGAAGTGGATCAACTTGAATCCGATATTAAAAGAATTCAAAACTCTGAAAAATTAAATCTAGCTTTAAACAACGCACATCAAGTTCTAACTGATGAAAATGCAATACCCGATAGGTTGTACGAATTAAGCAACTACTTGCAAACGATTAATGATATCGTTCCAGAAAAATTCGTAAGATTAAAAGAGGACATTGATCAATTTTACTATATACTAGAAGATGCTAAACATGAAATTTACGACGAAATGGCTAACACTGAATTCGATGAGCAAGTTTTAAATGAGTATGAATCCAGAATGAATTTACTTAATAATTTAAAACGTAAATATGGTAAGGATATTACTGAACTTATTGGTTATCAGAGTAAACTTGCAAATGAAATTGATAAAATAGAAAACTATGAACAAAGTACGTCACAATTGAGGGAAGAAATTAAAACACTTTATAACGAAGTGATAGATATAGGAAAAAAACTTTCTCAAGAACGTAGGCGTGTAGCGAGAGAGTTAAGGGACCATATTGTTTCTGAAATACAAAATTTACAAATGAAAGATGCTAACCTTGAGATTTCGTTTAAACCATTAGATGAACCTACAATTGAAGGTATTGAATTTGTGGAATTTTTAATTAGTCCAAATCGTGGTGAACCACTTAAAAGTCTTAATAAAATCGCTTCAGGTGGTGAGCTTTCAAGAATTATGCTAGCTCTAAAAAGTATATTTGTTAAATCACGTGGCCAAACAGCTATTCTTTTTGATGAAGTTGACTCGGGTGTATCTGGTCAAGCAGCACAAAAAATGGCTGAAAAAATGCGAGATATTGCTCAATACATTCAAGTTATTTGTATTTCACACTTACCTCAGGTAGCTTCAATGAGTGATCATCATCTACTTATAAGCAAGGCATCCAATGCCGATAGAACTACAACTCAAGTCAAAGAATTGAAAGATGAAAATAAAATAGATGAAATAGCACGTATGATTTCAGGAGCAAGTGTGACTGAGCTCACAAGAGAAAATGCAAAAGAAATGATTAAGCAAAATCACAATATTTAATTATGATTACCAAATTCAAGCACAATGATTTTGGTTTTGATTAAATTTACAAATGATGTAAAATAGTTAGGTATTATTTAAAATTGAAGAAAACAAGATTGTAATTAGAAATATCAATAATGTTAATACTACTATTATTTTCATCTCTTGTTTATTCTTTTTATCTAATGAATAGCGTGAACATTAAATAAACCTCTAGAGGACTAAAATACAGAGTTTATATTTGTATTTTTAGTCTTCTATAAATTTAAGGAGTTAGACCATGTCAGAAAAACAATATGATTTAGTCGTGTTAGGTGGTGGTACGGCAGGATATGTAGCCGCCATCAGAGCTTCTCAATTAGGAAAAAAAGTAGCGATAGTAGAAAAATCACTCTTAGGTGGTACGTGTTTACATAAAGGATGTATACCTACTAAAGCACTTTTAAAATCGGCTGAAGTCAATCATACTATTAAAAACGCACATACATTTGGAATTGATGTCAATCATTTTAAAATTAATTTCCCTAAAATTTTAGAACGTAAAGATGCGATTGTTAAACAGTTGCATAAAGGCGTCAATCAACTGATGAAACATCATCATATAGATATTTACAATGGTATTGGACGAATTATGGGAACATCTATATTTTCTCCTCAAAGCGGTACAATTTCTGTTGAATATGAAGACGGCGAATCAGATATACTACCTAATAAAAATGTGCTTATAGCTACTGGGTCGTCACCACGATCTCTTCCGTTCATTAACTTTGACCATCAACAAATACTATCGAGTGATGATATCCTAAGGTTAAATACACTACCACAAAGATTAGCAATCATAGGTGGAGGAGTTATTGGTTTAGAATTTGCATCTCTGATGAATGATTTAGGTACTGATGTAGTAGTAATCGAAGCGAACGACAGAGTTCTTCCTACCGAGAGCCCACAAGTTGCCTCATTACTAAAAGAAGAATTAACTGATCGAGGCGTTACATTTTACGAAAATATTCAATTGACCAAAGAGCATTTCAATCAAACTGATAAGGGTGTAACTATTAATATTTCAGATGAGCCCGTCCAATTCGATAAAGTGCTAATTGCAATTGGTAGAAAGCCTAATACAAATGATATTGGTTTAAATAACACTAAAATAAAGACTTCTGATGCTGGTCATATTATAACAAATGCTTATCAGCAAACTGAAGATAAACATATATACGCAGCAGGAGATTGTATAGGGCAATTGCAATTGGCACACGTTGGTTCAAAAGAAGCTATAGTTGCAGTTGAACATATGTTTGATTGTTCACCTATACCTGTCAATTATGACCTGATACCAAAATGTGTTTATACAAACCCAGAAATTGCTTCAATTGGTAAAAATTTAGAACAAGCAAAAAAAGCAGGCCTTAAAGCAAAAAGTATCAAAGTTCCTTTTAAAGCTATAGGAAAGGCAATGATTGAGGATGTAACCCAATCAAAAGGATTTTGCGAGATGGTAGTTAACAAAGATGACGATGAAATCATAGGTCTTAATATGATAGGGCCACATGTTACAGAATTAATAAATGAAATTTCATTGTTACAATTTATGAATGGCTCATCTTTAGAACTTGGTTTAACAACACATGCACATCCTTCATTATCCGAGGTAGTCATGGAATTAGGTTTAAAAGCTAATGGTCAAGCAATTCATGTATAGTTGGAGGTAAAAAAATGATAGATTACAAGTCAGCAGGCCTTACAGAAGAAGACCTCAAAAAAATATATAAATGGATGGACTTAGGAAGAAAAACAGACGAAAGACTATGGTTACTCAATCGTGCAGGTAAAATTCCATTTGTCGTCAGTGGTCAAGGGCAGGAAGCAACTCAAATTGGTATGGCATATGCAATGCAAAAAGGTGATATCTCATCCCCTTATTATCGTGATTTAGCATTTGTTACTTATATGGGAATTTCTCCTTTAGATACCATGTTATCAGCTTTTGGAAAACGTGATGACATTAACTCAGGCGGTAAACAAATGCCTTCTCATTTCAGTCACAAAGAAAAAGGCATTTTATCTCAAAGTTCTCCAGTAGCTACTCAAATACCACATTCAGTCGGTGCTGCATTAGCACTTAAAATGGATAACAAGCCAAACATTGCTACTGCGACAGTTGGAGAAGGCAGTTCAAATCAAGGTGACTTTCACGAAGGTATGAACTTTGCTGCAGTTCACAAATTACCTTTCGTCTGTGTAATAATTAACAATAAATATGCGATATCTGTACCTGATTCACTACAATATGCTGCTGAAAAGTTATCTGATCGTGCATTAGGTTACGGTATGCATGGAATCCAGGTAGATGGAAATGACCCAATTGCGGTATACAAAGCAATGAAAGAAGCAAGAGAACGAGCGCTAGCAGGTGAAGGTCCAACATTGATAGAAGCAGTCACTTCACGTATGACACCACATTCATCTGATGATGATGATACATATCGTTCAAAAGAAGAAAGAGACCTATTGAAACAAGAGGATTGTAATATAAAATTTAAAACGGCCTTACTCGATCAAGGCATCATAAACGAAAATTGGTTGAGTCAATTAGAAACAGAGCATAAAGAACTCATTAATGAAGCTACTAAATCTGCTGAAGCAGCACCATACCCTTCAGTAGAAGAAGCTTTGACATATGTTTATGAAGAGGGAGGTCAACAAAATGACTAAATTATCATACTTAGAAGCTATACAAAATGCACAAGACTTAGCATTAAATCATTTTAGTAATGCATTTATACTTGGCGAAGATGTAGGAAAAAAGGGTGGCGTTTTCGGCACAACTAAAGGATTACAAAGTAAGTATGGTGATGAACGTGTAATTGATACACCTCTTGCGGAATCGAATATTATTGGTACTGCTATTGGTGCAGCAATGCTAGGTAAGAGACCTATTGCCGAAATACAATTTGCAGATTTCATTTTGCCTGCTACAAATCAAATTATAAGTGAAGCAGCTAAAATGAGATACCGTTCAAATAATGACTGGAATTGCCCACTGACTATCAGAGCACCATTTGGTGGTGGCGTTCATGGTGGATTATATCATTCGCAAAGTGTTGAAAGCATTTTTGCTTCAACTCCTGGTTTAACTATTGTTATTCCTTCATCACCTTATGATGCTAAAGGTCTTCTATTATCCTCTATAGAATCTAACGATCCAGTCTTATACTTTGAACATAAAAAAGCATATCGTTTTCTAAAAGAGGAAGTTCCCGAAACATATTATACTGTACCTCTAGGTAAAGCTGATGTTAAAAGGTCAGGAGAGGACATTACTGTATTTTGTTACGGATTAATGGTGAATTACTGTTTACAAGCCGCAGATATTTTGGCAAGTGACGGCATCGATGTTGAAGTAGTCGACTTAAGAACTGTTTATCCACTAGATAAAGCAACTATCATTGAACGCTCTCAACGTACTGGTAAAGTTCTCCTTGTTACTGAAGATAATCTAGAGGGGAGCATTATGTCTGAAGTATCTGCAATTATAGCTGAAAACTGTTTGTTCGATTTAGATGCGCCAATCATGCGACTAGCTGCACCGGATGTCCCATCTATGCCGTTTTCACCAACATTAGAAAATGAAATTATGATGAACCCAGAAAAGATACAGGAAAAAATGCGTGAACTCGCACAATTTTAAGGAGGGTATCAATTGGATATAAAAATGCCTAAGCTTGGTGAAAGTGTGCATGAAGGTACGATTGAACAGTGGTTAGTATCAGTAGGAGATCATGTAGATGAGTACGAACCATTATGTGAAGTTATTACAGATAAAGTAACAGCTGAAGTGCCTTCAACAATTTCAGGAACAATAACAGAATTAGTGGTTGAAGAAGGACAAACTGTTAATATAAACACAGTGATTTGTAAAATCGATTCGGAAAATGATCAAAATCAAACAGAATCGGCAAATGATTTTAAGGAAGAACAAAATCAGCATTCTCAATCAAATGTAAAGGGGTCACAATTCGAAAATAATCCTAACACTCATGAAATTGAGGAGCATACAGCCTCAAGTCGCGCAAATAACAATGGACGATTTTCACCTGTTGTCTTTAAATTAGCTTCTGAACATGGTATTGATTTAACACAAGTCATAGGAACTGGTTTTGAAGGTCGTGTTACTAAGAAGGATATTCAAAATATTATTAACAATACAAACAATCAAGAAAAAGAGAAAGAATTTAAACAAACAGATGAAAAAGATCATTCAATCAACCATGGTGACTTTTTACATCAATCCTCATCTAAAAATGAAAGCGCACCATTATCAAATGAACGTGTCGTACCAGTTAAAGGTATTAGAAAAGCCATCGCACAAAATATGGTTACTAGTGTCAGCGAAATACCCCACGGTTGGATGATGGTTGAAGCCGATGCAACGAATTTGGTTCAGACTAGAAACCATCATAAAGTTCAATTTAAACAGAACGAGGGGTACAATTTAACTTTCTTTGCGTTCTTTGTAAAAGCTGTTGCAGAGGCTTTAAAAGCAAATCCATTACTCAATAGTACATGGCAAGGAGATGAAATTGTTATCCACAAAGATATTAATATCTCTATTGCTGTTGCAGATGATGATAAATTGTATGTGCCAGTCATTAAAAATGCAGATGAAAAGTCAATTAAAGGTATTGCACGTGAAATTAATGATTTAGCTACTAAAGCGAGATTAGGAAAATTATCACAAAGTGATATGCAAAACGGTACATTTACGGTTAATAATACTGGTTCCTTTGGTTCTGTTTCTTCAATGGGAATCATTAATCATCCACAAGCTGCCATTTTACAAGTAGAATCCATCGTAAAGAAACCTGTAGTTATAGATGATATGATAGCAATTAGAAATATGGTTAATTTGTGTATTTCAATCGATCATCGTATTCTCGACGGTGTTCAAACGGGAAAATTTATGAATCTTGTTAAGAAAAAAATAGAACAATATTCTATTGAAAATACATCTATTTATTAATTACAAACATTGATTACCATTTAAACTTCATATTATAGTTGAACGCTTTAAGGAGGAGAATTTCTTCTTAAAGCGTTTTTCAGTATTCGTTTTAAATTTCAACTAGAATTTTTCAATCATCATAAATTAATCCTGTTGAACAATGTGCTGTTAATTAGTAGAATAAAATAAGTAAAATTAACTTATTATGGAAGGTGACAAATCATGGATTTAAACTTTGATTTATATATGAATGATGTTGTTGAACAAGCACGAAACGAAATTGAGCATGCTGGTTATCAACAATTAACTTCTGCTGAGGATGTTGATCAAGTTTTACAACAAAAAGGTACATCTTTAGTCATGGTAAATTCCGTATGCGGATGCGCAGGTGGGATTGCACGTCCTGCTGCGGCACATGCATTACATTATGATAAATTACCTCAACGATTAGTTACAGTATTTGCAGGGCAAGATAAAGAGGCAACACAACAAGCCAGAGAATATTTTGAAGGATATGCACCCTCAAGTCCATCTTTTGCTTTGATTAAAGATGGTAAAATCACCGAAATGATTGAACGACATCAGATTGAAGGTCATGATGTAATGGACGTAATCAATCAGTTGCAATCTTTATTTGATAAATATTGTGAAGAAAGATAAAAGGTTAGTTCCATGCTTAAGTTAAATCCCTATAAAATAGGATTTAGAACTGTCAAAACTGCTGTGGGAATGACTTTAGGAGTAATCATATGTAAACTTCTAGGTTTAGATAATTATGCATCCAGTGCTATTTTAGTTGTATTGTGCATAAAGCACACTAAGATGCATTCAGTACAAGCAATTTTATCTCGACTAGTTTCATGTTTACTCATATTATTTTTAGGTTCAGCAATTTTTAGTCTTTTAGGACAACATGCATTTGTTTTAGGTTTAATTGTTTTGTTGTTTATTCCTTTGACTGTTGTTCTAAATGTGCAAGAAGGTGTTATTACTAGTTGTGTCATATTATTACATGTCTTTAACGCCAAGGCTATTAATGGGCACCTTATTTTAAATGAAATAATGCTATTAATAGTGGGCTTAGGTATAGCATTTCTAATGAACTTAATGATGCCTAGTTTAGATAAGAAATTGAATCATTTTAAGCAGGATATCGAAAATCAAATAACTGAAATATTTAATATTTTTAGTCAAGCCTGCTCAATGCATAATGATCATTTAAATATTAAATTTGATTCATTACTTTTAAATATTAAAAAAGCAAAATCACTTGCTTTTAGAGATGTTAAAAATCACTTTGTACGAAACGAAAATTCATTTTATCATTATTTCGATATGAGGGAAGAACAAGTTGAATTATTAAAACGTATGACATCGTTATTAGAAAAGATAAATACAGATGATCCTATACTTGAAAAGATTTCACAATTAATGTATGAAATTGGAAGTAACGTAAATAGCAATGATTACACGGCTCTAAGACTACATTCACTTTATGAAATACGTTTATCTCTCGATGATTTACCATTACCGACTACTCATAAGACTTTAAATTCCCGAGCACATATTATTCAAATTCTAAATGAACTAGAAGAATACTTAAATATTAAATCTCAATTTGGTTCTTTAAAATTGCATAGTGAAATATAAAAAAACGTTACATGACGAAATATTAATTAACGTCATGTAACGTTTTTTCATTAGTTCATTAATGGAGCTATGCTAGTTAATAGTAATGCTAGTACTACTGCAATTAACATAACAACAATAATGACACGTAACACTTTATTGTTCAATTTTAATCCTCCGCATCATAAGGTCATATTCAACCATTGAGTCATTGACACTATAAACTATAATTCATTCACTCGTAAAATTTCAACTTTATAATAATAAAATTATATACTTTATCTTATAGGTTGTAAAATGTCATAGAATTAAATCATTAGTAAAGAGTTAAATTAGTTTTGACAATTCATAATGTCAGTTAAAATATATTTATACAAGTAAAAAGGGGGGAACAAAAATGATTAATCAAAAGCGTTTATTAGATTGTTTTCTAGAATTAGTGCAAATTGATTCGGAAACAGGACACGAAGAAACAATTCAACCTTATCTTAAAGATACGTTTAAAAAAATGGGGCTCAATGTTATTGAAGATGAAGCTTCAAAAAATGATGGATTAGGTGCTAACAATCTTATTTGCACGCTAAAAAGTAATATAAGTCATCAGAATGTGCCGAAAATTTATTTTACAAGTCACATGGATACTGTAGTTCCAGGAAAAAACATCCAACCTGTAGTAAAAGAAGATGGATATGTTTATAGCGATGGAACTACGATACTCGGCGCAGACGATAAAGCTGGTCTTGCGGCAATAATAGAAGCGATTAAACAAATTAAGGAATCAAATTTGCCACATGGACAGATTCAAATAATTATAACCGTGGGAGAGGAATCTGGATTAGTAGGTGCTAAAGCAATAGATACTCGACTTCTAGATGCAGATTTCGGCTATGCTGTAGATGCAAGTAAAGATGTTGGAACTACTGTTATCGGTGCTCCAACTCAAGTAAAGATTTATACAACTATAAAAGGGAAAACAGCCCATGCAAGCACACCTAAAAAAGGTGTTAGTGCAATAAATATTGCATCAAAAGCAATCAGTCGAATGAAATTAGGACAAGTAGATGCATTAACAACAGCCAATATCGGTAAATTTCATGGTGGCTCTGCAACTAATATTATAGCTGATGAAGTCACTTTAGAGGCAGAGGCACGGTCACATGATGATCAAAGCATTAATAAACAAGTGAAACATATGAAAGAGACTTTCGAAACGACAGCAAATGAATTAGGTGGTCAAGCTGAAGTGTTAGTTGAAAAAAGTTATCCTGGATTTGAAGTTAATGAAACTGACAAAGTAACACAATATGCTATATCTAGTGCATTAGCGCTCGGGCTAAAAGGGGATACCTGTATTGCTGGTGGTGGTTCAGATGGCAACATCATGAATCAATACAGTATTCCTTCCGTAATTTTAGGAGTAGGATATGAAAACATACATACTACTTCAGAAAGAATAGCAATAAAAGATATGTATATGCTCACAAGACAAATAATAAAAATTATTGAGTTAGTAGCTGAATAAAACACGCATATCATGATTGTTAATTAGCGATTTATGTTACAATATTATTGAAAATTTTTGAACAAGAGAGGTAAGTAATATGACACAACAAATTGGAGTAGTGGGTTTAGCAGTAATGGGGAAAAACCTAGCTTGGAATATCGAATCACGTGGTTATAGTGTTTCTGTTTATAACCGATCAAGACAAAAAACTGATGAAATGGTTAAAGAATCACCTGGAAAAGAAATTCACCCAACATACTCTTTAGAAGAATTTGTAGAATCTTTAGAGAAACCTCGTAAGATTTTATTAATGGTAAAAGCTGGACCGGCAACAGATGCCACTATAGATGGTTTATTACCTTTATTAGACGATGATGATATTTTAATTGATGGTGGTAATACTAATTACCAAGATACGATTCGTCGAAATAAAGCTTTAGCTGAAAGTAGCATTAACTTTATTGGTATGGGGGTTTCTGGTGGAGAAATCGGCGCACTCACGGGACCTTCTTTAATGCCAGGTGGTCAAAAAGATGCTTATAATAAAGTCAGCGATATATTGGACGCAATTGCTGCTAAAGCACAAGATGGTGCTTCATGTGTGACTTACATTGGCCCTAATGGTGCAGGACATTATGTTAAGATGGTACACAATGGTATCGAATATGCTGATATGCAATTAATTGCTGAAAGTTATGCAATGATGAAAGATTTATTAGGCATGTCACATAAAGAAATTTCTCAAACTTTTAAAGAATGGAATGCTGGAGAACTTGAAAGTTATTTAATAGAGATTACAGGTGATATTTTCAATAAATTAGATGATGACAATGAAGCACTTGTAGAAAAAATATTAGATACTGCAGGTCAAAAAGGCACAGGTAAATGGACTTCAATTAACGCACTAGAATTAGGTGTTCCGTTAACAATCATTACAGAGTCTGTATTTGCGAGATTCATCTCATCAATTAAAGAAGAACGTGTTACTGCTTCTAAATCTTTAAAAGGACCTAAAGCACATTTTGAAGGCGATAAAAAAGCATTCTTAGAAAAAATACGTAAGGCACTTTATATGAGTAAAATATGCTCATATGCTCAAGGTTTCGCTCAAATGAGAAAAGCCAGTGAAGATAATGAGTGGAATTTGAAATTAGGCGAATTAGCAATGATTTGGCGTGAAGGTTGTATTATTCGTGCACAATTCCTACAAAAAATAAAAGATGCCTACGATAATAATGAAAACTTACAAAACTTATTATTAGACCCTTACTTCAAAAACATTGTTATGGAATATCAAGATGCACTACGTGAAGTAGTAGCTACTAGTGTATGCAATGGCGTGCCAACACCTGGTTTTTCAGCAAGTATAAATTACTATGATAGTTATCGCTCAGAGGATTTACCTGCAAATTTAATTCAAGCACAACGTGATTACTTTGGCGCACATACTTATGAACGTAAAGACCGTGAAGGTATTTTCCATACACAATGGGTAGAAGAATAATTTAAAATAAAAAATCTCACTCTAAATTGGGTGGGATTTTATTGAAATTTTAATGTAAACGTTTTCTCTTAGCATAGTTTTTGTCAAAATTAATGAGTCCTTTTATTTTAACTTATTAATTTTGTTTATATTAATTATTTAGTTTTTTAATAACAGAGGAGATGATTTTATGAAAAGAAATTGGTGGAAAGAAGCTGTTGCATATCAAGTATATCCACGTAGTTTTAATGATAGTAATGGAGATGGAATAGGTGATTTGCCTGGATTAATTGAAAAATTAGATTATCTAGAAAATTTAGGAATAGATGTCATTTGGTTAAGCCCAATGTATCCATCACCAAACGATGACAATGGATATGATATTAGTGACTACAAAGGCATTATGAGTGAATTTGGTACAATGGACGATTTTGATCAATTGTTATCAAGCATACATCAAAGAGGAATGAAATTAATATTAGACTTAGTGGTGAATCACACATCAGATGAACACCCATGGTTTATTGAATCAAAATCCAGTAAAGCAAGTGCAAAAAGAAATTGGTATATTTGGGCGGATCCTAAACCTGATGGATCTGAACCTAATAACTGGGAAAGTATCTTTAATGGTTCAACTTGGGAGTTTGACGAATCGACTAAGCAATACTATTTCCATTTATTTAGCAAAAAGCAGCCAGATTTAAATTGGGAAAATCCAGATGTAAGACAAGCTGTGTTTGATATGATGAATTGGTGGTTTGAAAAAGGTATTGATGGATTTAGAGTTGACGCCATTACTCATATTAAAAAGAATTTTGAAGCAGGAGATTTACCTATACCTGATGGCAAAAAATTTGCTCCAGCATTTGATGTAGATATGAATCAGCCAGGAATACAAGAATGGCTCCAAGAAATGAAAGATAAATCGTTAAGTCGGTATGACATTATGACTGTAGGCGAGGCTAATGGTGTCACTCCTAATGATGCTGAAGAATGGGTAGGAGAAGAAAAAGGGAAATTTAATATGATATTCCAGTTTGAACATCTCGGTTTATGGAGTACTGGCGATACGAAATTCGATGTTAAATCCTATAAACAAGTCTTAAATCGTTGGCAAAAGCAACTAGAAAATGTAGGTTGGAATGCTTTATTTATCGAAAACCATGATCAACCACGTCGTGTTTCAACCTGGGGTGATGATAAAAATTATTGGTATGAATCAGCAACTAGTCACGCTACTGCCTACTTTTTACAACAGGGCACACCTTTTATTTACCAAGGTCAAGAAATAGGTATGACTAATTATCCATTTGAAAGCATTGAAAGTTTCAACGATGTCGCAGTTAAAACTGAATATCAAATAGTCAAAAAAGAAGGTGGAGATGTCAATCAATTACTAGATAAATATAAAATGGAAAACCGAGACAATGCAAGGACTCCAATGCAGTGGAATAATTCAATCAATGGTGGATTCACTACTGGTAAGCCATGGTTTCATGTAAACCCTAACTATACAGAAATTAATGTTAAACAACAACTAAATGATAAGTTTTCGATACTCTCTTATTATAAAGCGTTAATTCAACTTAAAAAATCTGATTTGATTTACACTTACGGTAAGTTTAGTATGGTCGATGCAGAAAATGAGCAGATTTTTGCTTATACACGCTCATTTAAAAACAATACAGTATTAATTGTAGCCAATCTAACAAATGAAGTATCAGAACTAAACCTACCTTTTGAATTAGATATTTCATCTGTAGATATAAAATTGCATAATTATCACTTAAATGATATAAATTTAGACCATATTAAACCTTATGAAGCATTCGTCGTTGAAATATAATACCGTGACGATAATTCAGAAATTAATAATGAACACGCCAGTGACGTTAATTACCTCACTGGCGTGTTCACTATACATTGGTAGTCCATAACTCATTTATATTAAGTTTGTACCGACTAAATTTAGTTGAACACAACTCAAAGAATTTCATTCTAAAATTCAACAAATCTATCGAGTTGGAATTCAAAACACAATTCATATAATACTGATAACCTCATAACTCTATGTCACATCTTAATTTTGATAATCCTCATCTAAATCATAGATTTCTTGTTTAATAGGTAACCATAGTTGAATCTTAGTGAACGGGTCATTAAATGAAATATCAAGTGGATAAATCTCAACATATAAACTATTTCGCTCATAGGGTAAAGTTAGTTGTAAGCTAGATTCAATATAATACCAAGCCTCGTTTGTAGCATAATCAATTTCACCTTGTAAATTAAACAATGCATAATGGCGACCAGGTAAAAATCTGCTTTCAAGGTGTGAAGGGTAACGTTCACTCGGAACACCAACAAATATTTCTAAACCTTGTTCCAGAGGACAACTGACTACAAATAATTCATACGGGCTCGTATCATTATAACGTTTAAGTTCTTTAATATAACCATCTACTAATAAATCCTCTAAAAAGTCTGGGATATTAAATGGATTTGATAATTGCTTAGTAGGAATAAATCTTGAATAGCCAACTAAAGATATATCATCAGTCTCTTGAAGCCTGTATGTATAGGGTGCATTTTCAGTCGTTGATAATTTTATATACAATCGTTTCTGTATTTTTAGTTCATCTTTTTTTGTTGTAGCTTGAATAGGTGAGATACCATGAAAATCACTAAAATCATTTGCGAAATCATTTGAATTCGCATAACGATATTTCTTAGCAACATCCATTAATCGACTAGCTCCATTAACTACATCGTTTGCTGCTATTGTCATTTTACGTGCACGTGCGTATTCCTCTGGTGACTGACCAACAATCATCTTAAAAGATTGATCCAAATGATACGGCGAAAGACCAACGTAATCACTTAATTCTTGCAAATTAAAAGGCTCTAACAAACGATCCTCAATATATACAATTGCTTGTTGTATTTGCTTGATAACGTCCAAAACTTTCACTCCAATTATATTCAATCATAATCTTTATTGTACATTATTTTTAAATATTATACATCTTAAAGCTAGATTAATTTTTTGCAAAAATATAAAAAATGTGAATGATTATAGTCCTAAATCACTACAAGTTCTTTTGAACGTTGCGTAAATTAAGATATCATCATTCACACTAATCTATATTTATATAAAATTCATATTAGTGGATATCATCCCACCAATGATTCCCATCGCGACTTAATAAAAGATCACTTTCAAGAGGGCCATTTGTACCCGCTTCATAGTTAGGGAAACATGGTTCAACCATTGTCCATTGATCTTGGATTGCATCTACAAATTTCCAAGTAGATTTTAATTCTTCCCAATGTGTAAAATTAGTCGCATCACCTTTAAGACAATCAAACAATAAGTTTTCATATGCATCTACAGTATTCATTTTATCTTGGGCACTCATTGCGTATGATAATTGCACGGGCTCAGTATCAATTCCTTGAATGTTCTTTTTAGCATTTAAATGCAATGAAATTCCTTCATTTGGTTGAATATTAATGACTAGCAAATTGGAATCTAGTAAATTGTCAGTTTCATAATATAAATTCATAGGTACTTCTTTAAATTCTACTACGACTTGTATCGTTTTTGATTTCATGCGTTTACCTGTTCTAATATAGAAAGGAACTCCAGCCCATCTAAAGTTGTCAATTGTTAATTTACCCGATACAAATGTAGGTGTAACCGAATCCTTTGCTACACGATCTTCTTCTCGATATGACTTAACCTGTTTACCATCTATAGTGCCTTGATCATATTGACCACGCACGAAATTCTTTTTAACTTCTTCTGGTTTTAATTGTCTAAGAGATTTAAGTACTTTGACTTTTTCTGCACGTATATCTTCACTGTTCAAACTTATCGGTGCTTCCATTGCAAGTAAAGCAACCATCTGTAGCATGTGATTTTGTACCATGTCTTTAAGTGCACCACTAGATTCATAATACCCACCACGATCTTCGACACCTAATACTTCTGATGATGTAACTTGAATATTTGAAATGTATTTATTATTCCATAAAGGTTCAAACATTGCGTTTGCGAATCGTAATACTTCTATATTTTGCACCATATCTTTGCCAAGATAGTGATCTATCCGATATATTTCTTCTTCTTTAAACGAACGTCTTATTTGATTATTTAATGATTCAGCAGATTTAAGATCACTGCCAAATGGTTTCTCTATAACTAAGCGTTTAAAGCCCTTAGTTTGAGTAAGACCAGAAGATTTAAGGTAATCTGAGATCACTCCAAAAAATTGTGGTGCCATCGCTAAGTAAAACAGACGATTTCCACCTAAAGCAAATTCTGAATCTAGTCGCTCACTAAATTGAAGTAATGACTGATAACTATCTTTATCACTCACGTCAGTTTTATGATAAAAAACATGCGTCATAAACTCATCAATTCTATCTGTATCTTTAACATAAGTTTGAATTGACGCTTTAACTTGGTCGCGAAATTGTTCGTTATTATAGTCGCGACGTCCTATACCAATAATAGCAATATGTTCATCTAAATTATCTTGTTGATATAAATGGAATATAGAAGGAAATAGCTTTCTATGACTCAAATCTCCTGTGGCACCGAATATTGTAATCAAACAAGGAATCTGTTTTTGTTTAGTACTCAAGATTAAAACCTCAATTCTTAAATAAATATAATAAAAGATGATATACTTTATGATTAAACATAATTTTAGTTACGATACTTTTATTGCGTAGTATTAAAAGTAAATCAATCACATAGTTAAATATGCTTATGGATTTCATTTGATAAGAATGTAATTTTAATTCATATCAAAACATACTAGATTAATTTATTATATGATAATCACAACGTAAGGTCATTATATTTGCTTAAAGTTAAGTAAAATAAATTGAAAAATGCTTTATGACTTAAAAATCAACTTTAACAAATATGAGACACAAGTTTGCGCTTAATAAAATAATATCAAAAATGATTATGCGATAATAGTTTATAATTATATTTTATTTCTTGATTTAGAAATTATTCTTACGTATGATAAAATGAGTTAAGAAGAGGAGGATGAAGCATGGAAGTTACATTTTTCGGTACAAGTGCTGGGTTACCGACGAAAGAGAGAAATACACAATCCATTGCTTTAAATCTAGAACCATATTCAAATTCGATATGGTTATTTGATGTGGGCGAGGGAACACAACATCAAATTTTAAGACATTCTATTAAGTTAGGGAAGATAGATCATATTTTTATAACACATATGCATGGTGATCATATTTTTGGTCTCCCTGGACTACTAACAAGTCGTTCGTTTCAAGGTGGAGAAAATAAACCCCTTACTATTATAGGGCCTAAAGGGATTCAAAATTACATCGAAACATCTTTACAACTTTCTGAATCGCATTTGAATTATTCGATTACCTATATCGAAATCAATCAACAATTAGCGTATCACCACAATGGTTTTACTGTACAAGCTGAAATGCTTAACCATGGCATTCCTTCATTCGGATATCGTATTGAAGCCCCAATCACGCCTGGTACAATCAATGTAGATGCCTTGAGAGATATTGGACTAGAACCTGGTCCAAAATATCAGGAAGTCAAATTACAAGAAACGTTCGAATATAAAGGATTAATTTACAATTCAGATGATTTTAAAGGTAAAGCTAAACCTGGTCCAATTATCAGTATATTTGGTGATACAAAACCGTGTGAAAATGAATATAAATTAGCAAACAACTCTGATTTAATGATTCATGAAGCAACTTACATTGAAGGAGATAAAAAACTTGCTAATAATTACCATCATAGTCATATAGACGATGTATTTAATCTAATTAAGCAAGCCAATGTAAATAAAAGTCTTATCACTCATATCAGTAACAGATATAACATTGATGAAGTTACATCAATATACAATGAGTTATCCCTTAATCAAACTTCTCCACATTTTTATTTCGTTAAAGATTTCGATACCTTCAAAATATAATAAAACGCTTTTCTCTCAGAATACTATCTTAGGAGAAAAGCGTTTTTATTTATTCATCTTCTTTATGTGATAATTCCATACTTCTATTCACAGCTGCACCTAAACAATCTTCAAACATCGACACAATATCATATTGAGATAGTGCATCAAGTCCAGCTTGTGTAGTACCACCTTTAGATGTAATATTTTTTCTTAATTGAGACATACTTAAATCTGAACGCTCAATCATTTTACTTGTTCCAATAATTAAATTGCGTATAGATTCTTCGACTTGATTTCGTTCTAAACCTAATTCAGTACCTGCTTTTACATATTGTTCAAATACATGATATAAAAATGCCGGCCCACTTCCTGTAATTGCAGTAACTTGATGTAGATGTTCTTCGGAGACTTCTATAACTGATCCAAATGCATTGATTAATTCATCCACTTCATTTTTAGATTTAGGATCAAAATTATTTGAAAAACTTATTCCAGTAACCGAATGTCCAACTTGAGCATTTGTATTTGGCATAATACGAGCTAATGGATTATTGGTATTAAGTTGCTGACGAATATAATCAATAGATAAACCTGCCATTATAGAAATAAACCTATTATCATTAGTAATGTGTTCTCTAATACGATTAGCTAAATTTTCAAAATCATGGGGCTTTGTACCTAAAAATACATAATCGGCATCTTTGAGTAATGCTTCATCATCATAACTATAATTAACCCCTAATTTTTCTGCAAAGCTTTTTAATGCTTGTTCATTGGATTTATTAGTTAAATAAATATCATTTGCATTTAAATTGTTGGAATTAATAATTCCAGTAAAAATTGCCTGCGCCATATTACCAGCGCCATAAAATACAAGTTTCATATTCATCTCAACTCCTTCAATTTTGGATACTATTCATTGACTTAAAGTTATGCATATATAGTATCATATATCATAGTTAAGTAATATTACACACAAATAAAATTGAATGCTATCACACTTTATTAAGCTTGTTATTAAAATATACATAAAGGAGGAGCGACGTGATAGGTAAACACTTTATTATAACTGGAGCAACGAGTGGGTTAGGGTATGCAATAACCAATGAATTACTTCAAAGAGGCGCCCATGTTACTATACTTGCAAGAAATATCGATAAGTTCAATCGAATCAAAGAAAACTATTTTAAACCTGAACATATCAATGTGATTAAATGTGATTTAATGCAACGAAAAGATATTGAATCATTACAAGCGTTTTTAACCACACCTATAAATGGTTTCATCTATAGTTCAGGTGTCGGATATTTTAAGTCTATAAATGAACATTCAACTCGTGAAATATTAGAAACTTACGAGGTTAATCTTACAAATTTTAATTTGTTATACAAAGTGATTCAACCCCAATTAGTAAAAGCAGCATATATCGTTGGTATATCTAGTCAAGCTGCTTTAGTTTCTCAGGCTAATGTGGCCCATTACGGTGCATCGAAAGCAGGGTTTAGCGCCGTGCTTAATGCATTGAGATTAGAACAACCGGAATTAAAAGTACTCAATGCACAGCTCGGTCCAATAGATACACCATTCCATAAAAACGCAGATCCTACTCTTAAGTATTTTAAAAATTATAGATACATGATGATGCAACCACAACAACTTGCCAAGCGAATAGTGGAAGGAATAATACTAAATAAAATTGAAATTAATCAACCATCATGGATGCAAATAATGCTTAAATTTTATCAATTATGTCCACGTACACTAGAAAAATTTTGTCCAAAACTATTTAAAAATAAAGTTTAAGGTAAAAAACAACATTGACTGAATGGACATTTTTACAAATGATCTTTCAAAACCTCATCTTGGGATTTTATCAACGTTGTCAATATGATTTTTGGTATTAGTATTGCCTTAAAATAAAGAGATCCTACAGACGTCATTTAACCGTTTTATCTGTTGGATCTCTTTATTTAAGTATAGTCATTTAGGTATTTAAAAAGTTGGTTAATATCCTTTTATTTCAAATGTTGTGTATATTCAATATCTTTTACTCTATTACGTGCGGATTTGATTTGATCTAAACTGATTTCTTTATAATAATTGCGGACATTCTCTTCAAGTTGTTCAACGTTACTAGCTCCTACAATAATTGACCCCATAGCATCATGAGAAGTTAAATATTTAAATGATAACGCGGTTAAATTACTTTCCAATTCTTTAATAGAAGCAATCGTGCTACCCAATTCGTCTTGAGTGTAATCTAACACACCGTTTTCAAATTTTTCATCTATAACATCAACACTTTTTGAAGTTAATAAACCTTTAAATACAGGGCCACGTGCTAGAATTTTAACTTGCTTATCATGAACATCATTAATAAGACTTTCAGGACGATTATCTATTAAATTAAACTGGGACATAAGTGTTTCAATTTGACTATTTTTAAGATAATAGTCTATCACGTTAGGGCGTATAGATGAAATTCCATATGCACGAATATATCCTTCTTGCTTTAATTCATCAAATGCACTAATAGTTTCGTCCAGAGGATCGTCTATTGTTCCGCCATGTAATTGATATAAGTCTAAATGGTTTAATCCTAATCGTTTCAAAGATCCTTTAACACTTTCTTTAATATGTTTTTTCGAAGGATCCCACGTCATATGTCCATCGTCAGTTAATCGATTTCCAACTTTAGTTCCGATAACGATGTCATCACGATTTTGATATTTTTTTAATGCTTTACCAACAATTTCTTCATTAACTCCTTGATCGTAAATATCTGCAGTATCAAAATACGTAATACCATTATCAATTGCACTTTCAATAATAGGTTGGGCTTTTTTATAATCTGTGCCTAAACTCATGCAACCTAACCCAAGTTCAGAAATTTCGATGCCACTTTTTAGAATATTTTTTTGCATGTCCAGTCTCCTTTCGATACACTTTAACTGACGAATTCAGTTTATCAATTTATAAAAACAATTAAAAGGAACGTGTTTAAATATGAGATTAAACGAAAAAACAATCGATAGAACGGTTATTTACAATGGTAGTATTATTGATTTAGAAGTACATGATGTTGAATTACCCGATGGCAGTACTTCTAAACGTGAACTTGTGTTTCATCATGGTGCGGTAGCAGTGTGTGCAATAACACCTGAAAATGAAGTTTTATTAGTTAAACAATTTCGTAAGGCTGCAGATCAACCACTTTTGGAAATTCCTGCAGGTAAATTAGAACAGGGTGAAGATCGTAAAGAAGCGGCTATTAGAGAACTACAAGAAGAAACAGGATATATTGCTTCAGATTTGCAATTTGTCACTAATATGTACGGGTCTCCTGGATTTTCAAGTGAAAAACTTTCTATATACTTTACAGACCAATTAACGATTGGAGAAACCAATTTAGATGCTGATGAATTTGTCGAGCTTCAAAAAGTACCTTTAAATCAAATAGATTCATTGCTAAAAGATAATAAAATTGAGGATGCCAAAACAATCATTGCGTTGCAACATCTATTATTAAATTATAATCATTCTAAATAACAAGCAAATCTTCTTGCTTTTTACCGACAATATTGGTATTTTATTAAATGAACCATGGATTAAATTAAAATGATTATAATTCTTAGTAGAGGAGTGAGGCTTCCGTGGAAGAACGATTAAATCGCGTGAAGCAGCAATTACAACAATCATCATATAAATTGACTCCACAAAGAGAGGCAACTGTTAGAGTATTAATTGAAAATGAGAAAGATCATCTTAGCGCAGAAGATGTGTACTTAAAAGTCAAAGATAAGGCTCCAGAAATAGGGTTAGCAACCGTTTATAGAACTTTAGAATTGCTAGCTGAAATAAAAGTGCTAGATAAAATAAATTTTGGTGATGGTGTAGCTCGTTTTGATTTAAGAAAAGAAGGTGCCAAGCATTTCCATCATCATCTTGTTTGTATGGAATGTGGTAAAGTCGAAGAAATTGAAGAAGACTTATTACCTGAGGTTGAAAATCGTGTTGAAAATGAGTTTAATTTTAAGATTTTAGATCACCGTTTAACGTTTCACGGTGTATGTTCTGAATGCCAAGCCAAAAATAAGCAATAACTTAGCCAACAGACAAGTTACCGCTTCAATAGGGGTGCTAACATGAATAATATCATTGACGAATATTTAAATTTTATTCAAATTGAAAAAGGATTAAGTAACAATACTATAGGGGCGTATCGAAGAGATTTAAAAAAATATAAAGATTATCTTGCAGATAACAAGATTTCACATATCGATTTTATTGATAGACAAATTATCCAAGAGTGTCTTGGCCACCTTATAGATATGGGGCAATCTTCAAAATCTCTCGCAAGGTTTATTTCTACAATTAGAAGCTTTCATCAGTTTGCATTACGCGAAAAATATGCTGCCAAAGACCCAACTGTTTTAATAGAAACGCCCAAATATGAAAAGAAACTGCCAGATGTGCTTGAAATAGACGAAGTAATAGCATTACTGGAAACGCCTGATTTAGCCAAGAATAATGGATATCGTGATCGTACGATGTTGGAACTTTTATACGCCACAGGTATGCGTGTAACTGAAATTATTCAATTGGATGTTGAAGACGTAAACTTAATGATGGGATTTGTACGAGTGTTCGGGAAAGGGAACAAGGAAAGAATTGTCCCCTTAGGAGATACCGTCATCGAATATTTAACTACGTATATCGAAACCGTAAGACCTCAATTACTCAAACAAACCACAACCCAAGCGCTATTCCTTAACATGCACGGAAAATCTTTATCAAGACAAGGCATTTGGAAAATCATTAAACAATATGGTTTGAAAGCTAATATCAATAAGACGCTTACACCACATACATTACGGCATTCTTTTGCAACACATCTCTTAGAAAATGGTGCAGATTTAAGAGCGGTACAAGAAATGCTAGGTCACTCTGACATTTCTACAACCCAACTTTATACACATGTATCCAAATCACAAATCAGAAAAATGTATACGCAGTTTCATCCAAGAGCTTAGTAATATAGGAATTTGTAACCAGTAAATTTATGTTTAATAGCCAACCATAAATCTACTGGTCTTTTTTATTACTTTTATTTCGATACTGTCTATGGAATAAAGCACGTTCTCTATTTTTTATCACTTCAGTTCTGTCACGTTTAATATGATGATCAACAATATAAGGTTCCTTAATTATTTGAGAAGTAAATAAATAATCCGGATATTTACGTTTAATAAGTGTCCGAAACTCTGGTTCAATAGGTAATTGTAACGGAGTAAAGTGTTTTTGTAATTTAACTGCTTCAATCCTTTTCATAATAAGTTCTTCAAATTCATTGATATTAAGGTGTAATTGAGTCGCATCTTTAGCGTGGTTAATAGTTAATAACGCTTTTTCAAAAGATTTTAATGCGCCTTTTAAATTCCCACGTCGATAGTGATAATTAGCTGTTGCAAACAAAATCAGACTTACCACCGCATCATGTTTTGAAAAAGTATTTTGTGATTTCCAAGCATCTTCTAAAATATCATGACATAGAAAGTAATGTTGATGCTTATGAAACTGATAATAATAATCCATTAATGATTGTTCCATTAGATTTCACCCATAATTTAAAAGTTATATGTATTCATGCTATAATAATTTAGTGAAATATGCATTAACGACGCAATTTGATATAGAGGTAGATGTAATGTATGAAGTAAAACTCGATGCATTTAATGGTCCATTAGACTTATTATTGCATCTAATTCAAAAATATGAAATTGATATTTATGATATCCCTATGAAAGCCTTAACTGAACAGTACATGCAATATGTTCATGCGATGAATCAGCTAGAAATTAATGTTGCTAGTGAATATTTAGTAATGGCATCAGAATTATTAATGATTAAAAGTAAATTACTATTGCCTCAATCGAGCATCGAAGAAGATATAGAAGAGGATCCTCGTGAGGACTTAGTAGGAAGACTTATTGAGTATCAAAACTATAAAGAATATACTGAAATATTAAATACTATGAAAGAAGAACGCGATCTTTATTTTACTAAACATCCGACGGACCTTACTCATTTAGAGACAAATGAATCGTGGGATCCTAATCAAACGATTGATTTAACTGAATTGATTGTAGCTTATCAAAGAGTTAAAAATCGGGTTGAACTTAACACTCCTAAATCTGTAGAAATTAAAAAAGAAACATTTACGATTCAACAAGCGACAGCCCAGGTTACCGAGCGATTAAAACAACATGAATCGTTTAACTTTTTCAGTTTATTCACATTTCATGAACCGGTCGAACAAATTGTTACTCATTTTTTGGCAATTTTAGAAATGTCAAAATCAGGAATAGTTAATATCAAACAAACAGAACAATTTGATGATATTGACATAATAAGAGGAGTGAACTATAGCATTGGATAATATTGCAATACTTGAGGCATTACTATATACCTCCGGCGATGAAGGATTAGAGCAAAAACAAATTATTGACATATTAGACATCAACCTCAATCAATTAGAAGATTTAGTTAGTAGATATCATTCACATGGCTTAACAATTCAAAGATATGGGTCAACTTATGTACTTACAACAAAAAAAGAAACTTCTACATATATAGAACAATTAGTCAAAGAAAAGTCTAAAATGAAATTATCCCAAGCAGCAATGGAAACACTCTCTATTATTGCATATAATCAACCGCTGACACGTGGAGATATAGAAATGATTAGAGGAATTAATTCGGATGGAGCTGTAAAAACCTTAATTGCTAGAGGATTAGTAGAAGCAAAAGATGTTGATCATTCTAGAAGCCATCATTTACTAACCACAGATTTATTTCTAAATGTGTTTGGAATCGAAAACTTAGATGCATTACCTACTACAGAAGAAGATGAGGCAGAAATGGATGAATTCTTTAGTAATTTAGTTAACCAAAAAGGAGAGTCAAATGAGTAAAGAAAAAGAAAGATTACAAAAAAGAATCGCTAAAAGCGGGTATACATCTCGTCGAAAAGCAGAAGTACTTATCACTGAAGGACGAGTTAAAGTCAATGGGCAAACTGTAACAGAATTAGGGTCCAAAGTGATGCCATCAGATTTAGTTGAAGTTGATGGTATTAAAATCGAACAAGAAGACAAAATTTATATTTTGTTTTATAAACCAACTCAAGTCATTACGAGTGTTTCTGATGATCGTGGACGTAGGGTGGTTACGGATTACTTTGATGATCTAGAATCACGTATTTATCCGGTTGGACGATTAGATTATGACACATCTGGAGTTTTATTATTAACTAATGATGGAGAATTTACTAATTTGATGACACATCCTCGATATCACATTAAAAAGAAATACGTCGCTAAATTAAAAGGTTATTTAATGAGAGAGGAAATTAAGCAACTTGAAAAAGGAATAGAATTAGAAGATGGATATACACAACCAGCACAAGTTAAAATAAAAAAGCAAGATAAAGAGAAAAATACGACTTTAGTTGAAATTACAATTAGTGAAGGGCGAAATAGACAAGTTAGACGTATGTTTGAGTATTTCGGTCATCAAGTTAATAAGTTAGCAAGAATTCAATTTGGTCCCATAGATTTAAAAGGTTTGAACGCCGGTGAAGGAAGAGTTCTTACACCACATGAAGTAAAAACATTAAGACATTTGGCTGAAAACGGTAAATAAACACTAAAAAGATGTAATCACCATTTAGATTGATATTTTTTTCACAAGGTTAACCTTTGAGTCACTCAACATCGTTAACCTATGATATAATGACAAATGTATTTAAGATATAATGACAAATGTATTTAACAGCAAGTGTAGGAGGTAGTAAAAAGTATGACTAACGAAATTTTAATCGTTGATGATGAAGATAGAATTAGAAGATTACTTAAATTATATTTAGAAAGAGAATCTTTTGAAATTCATGAAGCAAGAGATGGTAAAGAAGCCTACGAGCTTGCTCTTGAAAACAACTATGCGTGCATCCTCTTAGATTTAATGCTTCCTGAAATGGATGGAATTGAAGTTGCCTCTAAACTTAGAGAACATAAAGATACACCTATCATTATGCTTACTGCAAAAGGTGAAGAAACAAATCGTGTTGAAGGATTTGAATCGGGAGCAGATGATTATATTGTGAAGCCTTTCTCACCAAGAGAAGTAGTATTGAGAGTAAAGGCGTTATTAAGACGCACACAAACTGCAAACACTGAGCAAAGCGAACCGCACGCACGCGATATTATTGAATTTAGTCATCTTGTGATTGATAATGACGCTCATCGGGTCCTTGCGGATAATCAACAAGTGAATCTAACACCTAAAGAGTATGAATTACTCATCTATTTAGCTAAAACTCCAAATAAAGTATTTGATCGAGAACAGTTACTTAAAGAGGTTTGGCATTACGAATTTTATGGGGACTTGCGTACAGTAGATACTCACGTCAAAAGACTTAGAGAAAAGTTAAATCGAGTATCAAGTGATGCTGCACAAATGATACAAACTGTGTGGGGTGTCGGTTATAAATTTGAGGTAAAACCTAGTGATGAACCGACTAAATAGTGTTGTTATAAAACTGTGGTTAACTATTATTTTAATAGTAGCGACAGTTTTAATTTTATTAAGTGTTTCATTAATCACTTTTATACAATATTACTTTACGCAAGAAACAGAATATGCGATTAAAGAAGATGCCAAAAGAATTAGTTCTCTTGTTGAGAAGTCTCATAACAAAACGTTAGCTATCCAAAATAGCCAAACACTCATTGATGGACCGGGTGGCCTCATTATTATGAACGACATGAGCGAGAAACCAGACTCATCATATAAAGACACTAAAAAACAAATGTTCAATGAAATAAAAAAGAGTACTAAATTTAAAAAAGTGTTTAAAGAAGGTGAGTATGAAACCCAAAATATTACAATAAAAAATAAAGGTAATTCTCAATCTTATCTTTTGTTAGGATACCCAATGAAAGCTCAAAAGGGTGCTCAGAGCCATTATAGTGGTGTTTTTATATATAAAGATTTGAAATCTATCGAAGATACAAATAATGCTATTACAATTATTATCTTAATAACCGCTATTATATTTACTATAGCAAGCACAATATTTGCATTCTTTTTATCTAATAGAATAACAAAACCCTTACGTCAATTAAAAACTCAAGCACAAAAAGTTTCTGAAGGGGATTATAGTCAAATTTCAACTGTCGCTACTAAAGATGAAATAGGTGATTTATCACGTGCATTTAACAACATGAACGTTGAAATTCAAGAGCATATCAAAGCAATTTCTTCATCTAAGAATATAAGAGATACATTATTAAACTCTATGGTAGAAGGCGTTCTAGGTATTAATAATCAACGTGAAATCATATTGTCGAACAAGATGGCTGATGATATTATGCGTCACATTGATGATTTTTCAAAAGAATCTATTGAACAGCAAATTGAAGCAACATTTGAATCACAAGAGAATGAGTATTTAGAATTAGAAATTAATACAAGATACTATGTATTTATCTCCAGTTATATAGATAGAATTCAAACGAATGGTAGAAGTGGTATTGTCATGGTCATCCGTGATATGACAAATGAACATAATCTTGATCAAATGAAAAAAGATTTTATAGCAAATGTATCACATGAATTACGTACGCCAATCTCTTTATTACAGGGTTACACTGAGTCCATAGTAGACGGTATAGTTACCGAACCAGATGAAATACGTGACTCATTAGCAATCGTTTTAGATGAATCTAAGCGACTTAATCGTTTAGTCAATGAGTTACTAAATGTAGCTCGTATGGATGCTGAAGGATTATCAGTTGAGAAGGAATTACAACCTATTCAGCATCTTCTTGATAAAATGGAGTCTAAATATCGCATGCAAAGTGAAGAGTTAGGTTTAACAATGACGTTTGATTCTAATAATGACGAACAATTATGGAACTATGATATGGATAGAATGGACCAAGTATTAACTAATTTAATTGATAATGCAACAAGATATACGCAAGCTGGTGATTCTATAAAGATTTCTATTGAAGAAGATTCAGATTTCAATATTTTAACAATAACTGATACAGGCACTGGTATAGCGCCGGAACATCTGAAACAAGTATTTGACCGTTTTTATAAAGTAGACGCTGCTCGAAAAAGAGGTAAGCAAGGCACTGGGTTAGGTCTTTTCATTTGTAAAATGATTATTGAAGAACACGGTGGACGTATTGATGTTGAGAGCGAATTAGGCAAAGGTACTTCATTTATTATTAGACTACCTAAATCAAAGCAAATTAGTTAGAAACCGAAAAGTATCATAAATTGTCAGTTTCAATGATTATTTTGAAAACAGAGAAATTATAATGCTACCCATCAAAATTAATATATGAAATACGCCTGAGACACAGAGTGATGTCACAGGCGTATTTTGTATATAATCAGTCGATAACTATATTGATCATAGATTTAATTATCATTATATTTGAATAACTTCTACAAGTTTAAAGATATCATTCCAGAATCAATAAAGTTTATTTATTTATTTATTGGTAAATATTTTATGTGTTAAAACTTAAATCCAAGTTATATATTGATTTCACATTTTGTTATTAAGGTCTAAAAATTATATTAACCGTAAGCAGAAATATTGAGTTTTTAAAACTAATCATGTATTATAATTTTAAAATAAAATTGATATATTCATCTTCGGGGTAGGGTGTAATTCCCAACCGGCAGTAATTTAAGCCTGCGACGACAACGTATTAATTTTTGCTTTGTCTTGATTCAGTGAAAGTCTGAAGCCGACAGTATAGTCTGGATGGGAGAAGATGGAGGTTTTTTGTTGTACAAATTTCCTCCTTTTCTAGGTAAGATGAATGGAAGGAGAAAATTATATATGCAACAAAACAAACGTTTGATTACAATTAGTATGTTAAGTGCGGTAGCGTTTGTGTTAACTTTCATCAAGTTTCCATTGCCATTTATTCCACCGTACCTAACTCTCGATTTTAGTGATGTTCCGACGTTATTAGCAACATTCCTCTTAAGTCCTATTGCTGGGATTATCGTTGCACTCATCAAAAATATTTTAAATTTTCTATTTAATATAGGGGATCCTGTTGGACCAGTAGCTAACTTTTTAGCAGGTGTCAGCTTTTTGCTATCATCATACTATGTTTATAGAAAAAGAAGAAATAATCGTTCTTTAATTTATGGATTAATTACAGGTACAATCGTTACGACTATTGTTTTGAGCATTTTAAATTATTTTGTGTTACTTCCATTATATGGAATGATATTTAATTTAGGTGATGTGCTTAATAACGTAAAAATTGTTATTGTGTCTGGAGTCATACCTTTTAATTTAATTAAAGGCATAATCATTTCCATTATATTTGTGTTGTTATTTAGAAGATTAAGACATATCATTAAATAAAAAACATTTTAAACTTTTTTGATTTATTTATTATAAAGACAATGTTCATATTCAAAAGTGGACATTGTCTTTATGTTATTTCTAAAGATATAAAGAAATGTAACACATAAACAATTTAACAATAGTGAGCGTAACGCTTTAAGATATTATGATTTTAAACTTCTTATCAAATAGAACACTGATTTTAATGAGCCATATAAAATGTTATCAATAATTACTAATAAACAACCCCAAATGAATCATATTAAACAATTCATTTGGGGATCAATTCATCTAATAGCTTATTATTTTATTGTTTATAGCTAGTTAACTTAACAATTAATTCTCATACAAATTGATATACTATAAATAGTAATAAATTATTTAGATTAATTTTTATGTATTCTAAGAATCATATATTATTCAAACTTCAGTGCGTCACCATCAAATGGTTCGTCTTCAATTTTGATTGAGTCAGTAGGACAACCTTCTAGTGCATCTTCCATATCTTCATATAACTCTTCAGGCACTTCAGCAGTACCTTGGTTATCGTCGAGAATTACGTATGCAATACCTTCATCATCGTAATCATATATATCTGGAGCAGCTGCACCGCAAGCACCGCATGCTATACATGTATCCATATCAACGATTGTATATTTTGCCATATTTATTCGCCTCCTTTGATAAAAATGCTACACTAGTATTGTAAATACAATTGTAGACATCGATAGATTACATTTCAATTTATTCGTTTTATAGAGTGAGGGTTTAATTTGTACAATATACTATCATATGCCATGAGTCATGCATTTAACTACAAAACCAATAAAAGTATCTATAATATTTTAATAGGCAAGAAGTCACACCAAACGTTTTTTGATGCGTCAAGCCAACAACTTTTGTCATTATATCATAGTTTACCTAATTTGAAGTATTCAACTTTTGAGCAATTTATACTCCAAAAGGATGATTTTGAAAAATCAATTCAAGTAAAAATACATCCACAATACACTTATGATAGTCTCACTCAAACGTTTAGTTGCATACAATTACTTATCCAAACGTTATCTCATAAACGCAAGGAGTCAAATACATTTATTCCAATTGTTCAAAATACCTTTGTTCAACAAAGGGTCAAACAAATTTATCAACAGGTCATTGAATCAAATCAAGTATCAAAAACTATAGACGAAATATATTTATTATTTGAGAATTTAAATAATAAAGTCAACCATACATTTCTTCATTATTATTTACAAGGATATGAGGAATCTATGTATACTAGACAACAAATAAGTTTAATTGAGGGTATACCACAATCAGAACTATTTGAACGAGAAATGAATGAACTGATTGCCTTATTGAATCAATTAAAAGATTCAACGAAATATCCAATACTTTCTCAAGCTATCATTCTTTCACCATTACAAACAAATACATACTTAAGCTATCAAAAGTTAAAATCTGGGCTCAATTTAAAAGAAATTGCTCAATTACAAAATGTAAAACTTAACACAATTGAAGATCATATTCTAGAAATGTATATTAAAGGTTATCTGATTGACTATACATTATTTATAAATAAAAAAGATATTCTCGAATTTATAAACTACTATCAAAATCATCGAGGTAAACGATTAAAATTTCATAAAGAACATTTTACTGATTGGACTTACTTTCAAATTAAGTTAGTTATAGTAGGAATAGAAAGAGGTGACTTAATTGCTGAAAGATAATTTAAAGAAATGGTTTGGTTTTGATGAATTTAAAGAGGGGCAAGAAGAAATTATTGATAGCGTCCTTCATGGAAGGCATACACTTGGAATTTTACCAACTGGTAGTGGTAAAAGTTTATGTTATCAACTCCCAACATATATATTAGAAAAACCAACATTAATTATATCACCACTCATTTCACTTATGGATGATCAAGTAATGCAAATGAAGTTAAAAGGTGAAACACATGTTGCATGTATCCATTCTGGCATGGACGAAGTAGAAAAAAGAGACAATATTAAACGGCTAAGTAAAAGTCGATTTATTTATTTAAGTCCAGAATATATATTGCAACCTCATAATTTTAAGTACATCGCTCATATCAACTTTGGATTAATAGTATTAGATGAAGCACACTGTTTATCAGAGTGGGGGTATGATTTTAGACCTCACTATGCTTTAGTTGGTAAAATTATTCATCATTTTAATTCAGCAACAGTGTTAGCACTAACAGCTACAGCACCACCTCAATTAGAAACTGATTTATCTCACATTTTATCACTCAAATTAAATGTAGTTCAAAAAAGTATGAATCGAAAAAATATTAGCCTACAGCACTTTAATTTTAATGATGATGAGGGGAAGATTGAATGGCTGTTACCATTTTTATCTAATTCTGGGCCTACAATTATATATGTTTCTTCTAAAAAAAGATGTTTAGAACTAGCCCAAATGATTTATGATTCAGGATATCTAACAGGTATATATCATGGAGATTTAAGTTATCAGGAACGCCAAACAGTTCAACAACAGTTTTTTAATAATGACATACCAGTTATAGTAGCAACAAGTGCTTTTGGAATGGGAATAAATAAAAAAGATATTCGTACAGTCATACATTTTCATTTATCATCTTCACCATCTAACTATTTACAAGAAATTGGTCGTGCTGGTAGAGATGGTAAACAAAGTCAAGCCATTAGCTTATTTCAACCTGATGATAGTTTTATTCTAGAAACATTACTATTCACTGATATGATCACTGATGACGATATCACAATGTTTGAGATGGGAAACCACTTACCAGATGAAAAGGAAAAAATTTTAAGTACTTTAAACTTACAATTCACATTTAGCCAACTTAAAGATATATTTCATCAATCATATCAACGTAAGCGACTAGGTTATATGAGAATGATGGGGTATACAAATTTAGATCAATGTAGACGCAAATACTTGCTGGAATTTTTTGGTGAACATCCTCAAAGTCCAAAACAATGTTGTGATCAAGATTCAAGCTTAGAATCTATTCAGATATTGAATCGTAAAAAGGTGAAAAGAAAACTAAGTTTTAATGAAAAATTATATAATTTGTTCGAAACCTAGCTATCGCTTTACTTACTGAAATTTAACAAGCTATAATCAATATGTAGACCCAATTAAGCAGTGTTAAATACTTTTAATTATTTTACATATTTAATTTTAACTTGGGTATAGAGTAATTAATCAAAATAGAAGGGATGATAGTTGTGTCTAATAATAATTTTAAAGATGATTTTGAAAAGAATCGTCAATCTATTAATCCAGACGAGCATCAAAGAGATTTAAAAGAAGATGATAAAACAAATGAAAATAATAAAGAAGTAGACTCTCAAAACAGTGTATCTTATAACTCAAATCAGCAATTTCCACCAAGAAATGCACAACGACGAAAAAGACGCAGAGAGACAGCTACAAATCAAAGCAAACATCAAGACGACAAGCATCAAAAAAATAGTGACGCTAAAACTACAGAAGGTTCATTAGATGACCGTTATGACGAAGCACAGTTACAGCAACAACATGATAATTCGCAACAGCAAAATAAAATTGAAAAACAATCACAAGATAGTAGAATGAGAGATGGAAAAGATGCAGCTATTGTAAATGGAAAATCTGAGTCTTCAGAACATAAATCAAAATCAACACAAAATAGACCCGGCCCTAAAGCTCAACAACAAAAGGATAAATCAGAAAGTACGCAATCAAAATCTTCAACAAACAAAGATAAAAAAGTAGCTACAGGAGCTGGAATAGCTGGTGCAGCTGGTGTTGCTGGTGCAACAGAAACATCCAAACACCATCATAATAAAAAAGATAAACAAGATTCTAAACAGTCAAATCATGAGAATGACGAAAAATCTGTTAAAAATGATGACAAAAAGCAATCTAAAAAAGGCAAGAAAGCAGCAGTCGGTGCTGGCGCAGCTGCAGGAGTTGGTGCGGCTGGTGCTGCGCATCATAACAAACAAAATAAACATCATAATGAGGAAAAAAATTCTAGTCAAAACAATCAGTACAATAACCACTCAGATGATAAGAAAAAAGGTGGTTTCATGAAAATCTTGTTACCACTCATAGCAGCCATTCTTATTCTAGGTGCAATAGCAATATTCGGTGGTATGGCTCTAAATAATCACAACGACAGTAAAAGTGATGACCAAAAAATAGCGAATCAAAGTAAGAAAGACTCAGATAAAAAAGATGGTGAGCAATCCGGAGATAACAAAGACAAAAATCACGATAGTAAAAAAGACAAAAAATCTGATTCTGATAAGAACGCTAATGATGATTCTGATAAGAACACTAATGATGACTCTGATAATAGTTCCTCAAATCCTAACGCTACTTCAACTAATAATAACGATAATGTAGCTAATAATAACTCAAATTATACAAACCAAAATCAACAAGATAATGCAAATCAAAATAGCAATAATCAACAGACAACTCAAGGACAACAATCACATACAGTATACGGTCAAGAAAACTTATATCGTATCGCCATACAATATTATGGAGAAGGAACTCAAGCTAACGTAGATAAAATTAAACGTGCGAATGGATTAAGCAGTAATAATATTCATAATGGTCAAACACTAGTTATTCCTCAATAACATGATTAATAGTCCCAGTATTGGTGACAAACACCAATATTGGGGCTATATTTTTATTTAATTCAAAATTCAGGTCTTAGCTAAAATAGTGAATAACTGATATAATTATTTGGTGATTAAAGGAGGATAAGTATGCAAACTATTGAAAGCATCATTATAGGTGGCGGTCCATGTGGATTAAGCGCAGCAATTGAACAAAAGAAAAAAGGTATTGAAACATTAGTAATTGAAAAAGGTAATGTTGTTGAATCAATCTATAATTATCCAACACATCAGACTTTTTTCTCATCAAGTGATAAATTAAGTATCGGAGATATTCCTTTTATTGTTGAAGATAGTAAGCCAAGACGCAATCAAGCGCTTGTATACTATAGGGAAGTCGTTAAACATCATCAACTTAACATACATCCGTTCGAAGAAGTTTTAACAGTTAAAAAAATAAATAATAAATTTGCAATTACAACCACAAAAGGTGTATATGAATGTAAATATTTAACTGTTGCTACGGGTTATTATGGTCAACATAATACTTTAGAAGCAGAAGGGGCAGAATTACCTAAAGTATTCCATTACTTTAAAGAAGCACATCCGTATTTTAATCAAAATGTTGTTATTATTGGAGGCAAAAACTCTGCTGTTGATGCTGCGTTAGAATTAGAAAAAGCTGGTGCTAATGTAACTGTTTTATATCGTGGTGAACAGTATCCTAAAGCAATTAAACCATGGATATTACCTAATTTCGAATCATTAGTCAATCATGAAAAAATAACGATGGAATTTAATGCGACAGTAACCAAAATTACCGATCATTCAGTGACTTATGAAAAAGATGGTCAACTTATAGAAATTGATAATGACTACGTTTTTGCTATGATTGGTTATCATCCAGATTACGATTTCTTAAAAACGATAGGTATAGATATCCATACCAATGAATATGGTACTGCTCCTGTTTATAATCGAGAAACATTTGAAACAAACGTCGAAAATTGTTATATAGCTGGTGTTATTGCTGCGGGTAATGATGCAAATACTATTTTTATCGAAAATGGTAAATACCATGGTGGTGTCATTACACAAAGCATTTTGACAAAAAAACAAACACCACTTGAAACATAGAGCCTACAAAAAGCTTGGGATACTAAACAATGTCCCAAGCTTTCTTAATGTATTGGTAATCAATGACTCAATTAAAATGCACATATTAATGATAGGTAAGCCTTAATTAGAGTATAATTGCACTAAAGAAATTTCATAGACAATGCACGCAACTAATAGAAATCGGAGTGTGACAATGAACTCGATACGAATTTTTGTCCCACTCTTTTTAATTACTCTTCGAAATATCGCTCTAATTGATTATGAGTCATATCCTGACTCAAACCAACTAGTAATTTTAGCCTTGCCTTTGGTCCATTTAAACCATTCGAAAAAATAACATCATTATTTTTTAAATCTGCGCCACCACCTTCATAAGCATATACAGGACTAACAATGCCATTGAATGATCTAGATACGAGAACTAGAGGAATCTTATTCTTTAGACATTGCTGTAGTCCATTAAGACAACTTTTTGGAAGATTACCTTGTCCTAGTGCTTCGATGACTATACCATCAACGTGCTGTTGTGCATAAAATGATAGTACATCATCTTCCATACCCATGTATGCTTTTACAAGTGGAACACGTAAATTTACATCGATATATTGATAGGTAGTTTGTCTGTAGGGATGATGATAAAATTGTACTCGATTCTTGGTAAGTACACCTAGAGGCCCCTGATTAGGACTTTGAAATGTATTTATATTCGAAGTATGTGTCTTTGTCACATTACGAGCAGTATGAATCTCATCATTAAATACAACCATTACACCTTTATGATTAGACTCAGATGAAGTAGCAACCCTTATAGCAGAAATAAAATTATAGAGACCATCGGAACCAATTTCATTGGATGATCTCATTGCTCCAGTAATTACTATGGGCTCTTGAATATCAATTAATAAATCTATTAAAAAAGCTGTTTCCTCAAGTGTATCTGTTCCATGAGTAATAACAAATCCATCATATATATTTTCTTTAGAATATGTAATGATTTCGTCTCTTAATCGCACAACATTCGAAATTGTCATATGCGGCGAGGGTATATTTAGAAGATTGATTTCGTCAACTTTTGCATATTGACCAATGATATTTTGATGTTGAGATATTGGATTTTCTTCATTCGTTATCACTTTATTAGTTTGATCTTGTGACATACTTATTGTGCCACCAGTGTGTATGACAAGTAGACGTTTCATTACGTATTCCTCCTATTTATTCTTTACTTTTTTATGATAAAATAATATCTATAAAACAACAAGGAAGGTTATCAAATAATGAGTTCAATTAATATTGCACTAGATGGCCCAGCTGCTGCAGGTAAGAGTACTATTGCTAAACGTGTAGCCAGTCGTCTATCTATGATATATGTTGATACAGGAGCAATGTATCGTGCCATTACATATAAATATTTACAAAATGGCAAACCCGAAAATTTTGATTATCTAATTAATAACACTAAACTTGAGCTTACTTATGATGAAGCAAAAGGGCAAAGAATCATACTAGACAATCAAGACGTCACTGATTATTTAAGAGAAAATGATGTAACACATCACGTATCTTATGTTGCTTCTAAAGAACCAGTGCGTTCCTTTGCAGTGAAAATACAAAAAGAATTAGCTGCTAAAAAAGGTATCGTTATGGATGGCCGAGATATTGGTACAGTTGTATTACCAGATGCCGAATTAAAAGTTTATATGATTGCATCTGTTGCTGAACGCGCTGAACGACGACAAAAAGAGAATGAACAACGTGGCATTGAATCAAATTTAGAACAATTAAAAGACGAAATTGAAGCACGAGATCACTATGATATGAATCGTGAAATTTCGCCATTACAAAAAGCCGAAGATGCTATTACACTTGATACTACTGGTAAATCTATAGAAGAGGTAACAAATGAAATATTGTCTCTACTTTAAATGTTAAAATTAAAATCCTAATATTGTTTATTGTAAACATTTAAGTGTAGTAGAATTTATAATCAATGACTAGAACATATTAAAATTATTAGTGTTGATTTATTCAAAAGCCACGGACGCTCTGTCTCTGGCTTTTATTTTTGACCATTGAGAACTATGTAAATAATCTTATTTTTAACCAAGTCTCCTCGATAGAGTAGTAATACAATGTTTATTACCAATTCTGATATATCTTTTTCAATTTTATTCCTCATATTATTATGAGCTTAGGATTAATTGCCATGAAATTTATGTTACAATAAAAATAACAATGTTATTAAATATACTACAAACTAAATTGACCATCACTTAACTAGGTGCTCTGTTAAACTTTTGTTATAAATTAAAGATAGATGCAACCTATTCATATAAAGTGGTATCTCTTGACAATTTTACTTGTTTATAAGATGTTATAATTATGTAGTGTATAAGGAGGCATACAAGATGACTGAAGAATTCAATGAATCAATGATTAATGATATTAAAGAAGGTGACAAAGTCACTGGTGAAGTTCAACAAGTAGAGGATAAACAAGTTGTTGTGCATATTAATGGTGGCAAATTTAATGGAATTATTCCTATTAGCCAGCTTTCAACACATCATATCGAAAACCCTAGTGAAGTTGTAAAAGTCGGTGATGAAGTTGAAGCGTACGTCACTAAAATCGAGTTCGATGAAGAAAACGATACTGGGGCATACATTTTATCAAAAAGACAACTTGAAACTGAAAAATCTTATGAATATTTACAAGAAAAACTAAATAACGATGAAGTGATTGAAGCTGAAGTTACTGAAGTAGTTAAAGGTGGTTTAGTCGTTGACGTTGGTCAAAGAGGGTTTGTACCTGCTTCTCTAATTTCAACTGATTTCATTGAAAACTTTTCTGTATTCGATGGTCAAACAATCCGTATTAAAGTGGAGGAACTTGATCCTGAAAATAATAGAGTCATTTTAAGCCGTAAAGCTGTGGAACAGTTAGAAAACGATGCTAAAAAAGCTTCAATATTAGATTCTTTAAATGAAGGCGATGTTATTGATGGTAAAGTTGCTCGATTAACTAACTTTGGTGCTTTCATTGATATTGGTGGTGTAGATGGTTTAGTTCATGTATCTGAATTATCTCATGAACATGTTCAAACACCAGAAGAAGTTGTGTCAGTCGGTGAAGCAGTCAAAGTTAAAGTTAAATCTGTAGAAAAAGATTCTGAACGTATTTCTTTATCTATTAAAGACACTTTACCAACACCATTTGAAAACATTAAAGGGAAATTTCACGAAGATGATGTTATTGAAGGTACTGTAGTACGTTTGGCGAACTTTGGCGCATTCGTAGAAATTGCTCCATCCGTCCAAGGTTTAGTGCATATTTCTGAAATCGATCATAAACATATCGGTTCTCCTAACGAAGTATTAGAACCCGGACAACAAGTTAATGTAAAAATATTAGGTATCGATGAAGATAATGAAAGAATTTCATTATCAATCAAAGCAACATTACCAAAAGAGAATGTCATTGAAAGTGACGCATCCACAACTCAATCATATCTTGAAGATGATAATGATGAAGATAAACCAACATTAGGCGACGTTTTTGGTGACAAATTTAAAGATCTTAAATTTTAATTAAACTAAAATCATTTGCGATATAAAATATAATGACTCCAATTTACGCGTAAACTTAAAATCAAATTTACGTGTAATAATTGGAGTCTTTTTTTAAACGATATACTGTACAAAATATATCTTTTCGAACATGTAAAATAAACATATTCAAGTTTTGAATAAATCTGCTCTTATGATAAAATTATGTAGATTAAAAAAGAGAGGAAGTTTATCCTATGACTAAACCGATAGTAGCAATTGTAGGAAAACCAAACGTAGGGAAATCTACAATTTTTAATAGAGTTGTCGGCGAACGTGTTTCTATCGTAGAAGATACACCAGGCGTTACTCGTGATCGTATTTATTCATCTGGCGAGTGGTTGACTCATGAATTTAACATCATTGATACAGGTGGTATTGAAATTGGAGATGCTCCTTTTCAAACTCAAATCCGTGCACAGGCAGAAATAGCAATTGAAGAAGCAGATGTCATCATTTTTATGGTCAATGTTAGAGAAGGACTTACACAAAGTGATGAAATGGTCGCACAAATGCTTTATAAATCTAAGAAACCTGTTGTATTAGCTGTGAATAAAGTTGATAATCTTGAAATGCGAAATGATATCTATGATTTCTATTCTTTAGGCTTTGGAGATCCATATCCTATTTCTGGTTCACATGGATTAGGACTTGGGGATTTACTAGATGCTGTCGTTGAAAACTTTAATAAAGAATCAGAAGATCCTTATGACGAAGATACGATACGTCTTTCCATCATAGGTAGACCTAATGTTGGTAAATCTAGCTTGGTCAATGCTATTTTAGGCGAAGAACGTGTTATTGTGTCTAATGTTGCTGGTACAACTCGAGATGCCATTGATACCGAATACTCTTATGATGGACAAGATTATGTATTGATTGATACTGCTGGAATGAGAAAAAAGGGTAAGGTGTATGAATCGACTGAAAAATATTCTGTATTACGTGCATTAAAAGCGATTGAGCGTTCAGAAGTAGTATTAGTAGTTATTGATGCTGAACAAGGTATAATTGAACAAGATAAACGTGTAGCTGGCTATGCACATGAGGAAGGTAAAGCTATTGTTATTGTAGTAAATAAATGGGATACAGTCGAAAAAGATAGTAAGACAATGAAAAAATTCACTGATGATGTTAGAAATGAATTTCAATTTTTAGATTATGCTCAAATTGCGTTCGTATCAGCAAAAGAAGGGCTAAGATTAAAAACATTATTCCCTTATATCAATCAAGCCAGTGAAAATCATAAAAAGCGTGTCCAAAGTTCGACACTTAATGAAGTTGTTACTGATGCCATCTCAATGAATCCAACACCTACTGACAAAGGTAGAAGACTTAACGTATTCTATACAACTCAGGTTGCAATTGAACCACCGACATTTGTAGTATTTGTTAATGATGTCGAATTAATGCATTTTTCTTATAGGAGATATTTAGAAAACCAAATTCGTAATGCTTTTGGTTTTGAAGGAACACCTATTCATATTATTCCAAGAAAAAGAAATTAAAAACAAAGGGGAATTCAATAATGAGAAAAATTACAGTTTTTGGTATGGGTAGTTTTGGTACTGCATTAGCTAATGTATTAGCTCAAAATGGTCATGATGTTTTAATGTGGGGCAAAAATGTAGAGAATGTAGATGAACTTAACACACATCATATGAACAAAAGTTATCTTAAAGATGCTAAATTAGATTCATCTATAAAAGCAACTGCAGATTTAAATAGCGCAGTGCAATTTTCAGATATCTATCTTATGGCTCTACCTACAAAAGCAATAAGAGAAGTATCAAAAGATATCGATCAATTACTCACATCTAAAAAGACTTTTATTCATGTTGCTAAAGGCATTGAAAACGGTACATTTAAGCGCGTATCTGAAATGATTGAGGATTCTATCTTGCCAGAACATAATGGAGGAATCGGTGTCTTATCAGGTCCAAGTCATGCTGAAGAAGTTGTTATCAAACAACCTACAACTGTAGCTGCATCATCTAAAGATAATAATGTGAGCAAACTTATTCAAGATTTATTTATGAACGACTATTTACGTGTTTACACAAATAATGATTTAGTAGGTGTAGAACTAGGTGGTGCTTTAAAAAATATTATAGCTATAGCTAGTGGTATCGTTGCCGGCATGGGTTACGGTGATAATGCCAAGGCTGCTTTAATGACACGAGGTTTAGCCGAAATCAGTCGACTTGGTGAGAAACTTGGAGCAGATCCAATGACTTTCTTAGGTCTAGGTGGCATAGGTGACTTGATCGTAACTTGTACGTCCACACATTCACGAAATTACACACTTGGATTTAAATTAGGGCAAGGCAAAACAGCAGAAGAAGCTTTAAAAGAGATGAAAATGGTAGTTGAAGGTATTTATACAACTAAGTCAGTATATCATCTTGCTCAACAAGAAGGAGTAGAAATGCCTATCACCAACGCACTATATGAAGTTTTATTTGAAGATGTCCCTGTAAGTAAAAGTGTCAGAACACTTATGGAAAGAGACAAAAAAGCAGAATAGATAGTTAGTGTAATATTACTTTTTATGAGCGAATATTAAAAAAATTCGTCATAAATCGCATAAAACCAACGTTTCTATTGCATAAATCGTTGCGATGACAGTAACCCTTGTGTTAAAGTCAAAACATAATGATATAATGAATATCATTATAAAACCTCAGGAGGTGAATTCATAATGAATAAAACTGATTTAATCAATGCAGTTGCAGAACAAGCTGACTTAACTAAAAAAGAAGCTGGTTCAGCAGTAGATGCTGTATTTGAATCTATCCAAAACTCACTTGCTAAAGGTGAAAAAGTACAATTAATCGGTTTCGGTAACTTTGAAGTACGTGAACGCGCTGCTCGTAAAGGTCGTAACCCTCAAACAGGTAAAGAAATTGACATCCCTGCAAGTAAAGTACCAGCATTTAAAGCTGGTAAAGCATTAAAAGATGCTGTAAAATAATTTACTTAAAAAAGCCCCTTTGAGGGCTTTTTCTTTTTAACTTATAGATCAATGGTCTATCGCTCTATGTATTTTATTTTTAAGTAGATTCAACACTTCATAACTTGTATCAATATTAAAATATTTAAATTATCGACTGTCTTAGTCTTAAAATTTGATAAATTACGTCATTTCAATCAATTACATATATATTTAGGAATGAGTTTGGGTTGATATACTCATTTACTATTTAATTAAGCTCGTTTATCTAGCTATACTAGCTAGTAATCATCTAGTTAAAAAATTTATATAAAGCCATCTAGTAATTATTATCATATTAGTAATTACTAGATCTTTGGTAAAATGAGTTTTATTCCTCAAATCGCAAGCCACTTGCATAGAATAACTATTTATTTTAAAAGACTTAATCCAATAGATTTTATTTTTTTACATATAATGTTAATATTGTTAATGATAATATCGTGAGGTGTGAACATGGAAACGACAATAAGCAAACTGAACAAACATGTAGAACAACTGCTTAAGGGCATTAATGAGTATGAGTCTATTGAAATCAATAGCTCTTTAAGTCAATTATTAGATATGTACTCTATCCCAGATGAAGCTAAGATTGCTTGCCTCACAATTGATACATCTATGCGTCATTTGGATGCTATCGGTGATAATCATCTATCTAAGAAAGCAATATTAATAGGGGACCTATTAAGTGCTCATTTCTATACTCTATTAGCAAATATTCAAGATTCCACTTTTCAACTTACAATGAGCAAGGCCATTGTTAAAATCAATGAGGATAAATCATCAATTAATCAAAATGATCTCACTGATGAAGAATTGAAAGATGCGATTCTAGATATCGAAATACTATTTCCATATCTTACAATTAACCATTTTGGAAGTTCTGTTGATAAAATCAAATTATTCACTGAATTGACTTCTAAATATAAAGATTACCATCCTGTGTATCTGGGTAAGTTTAACAGACATGAAATAGATAAATATATTCAAGAAATTAGCAAAAGTTATAAAAAGAAGAGGTAATGAAAATGGCTGAAAATCAAGCTAAAAAAGAACAAGTTCATACAGTATTCCAAAATATTTCTCAAAAATACGATCGACTCAACAACATCATAAGTTTCGAACAACATAAAGTATGGAGAAAACATGTTATGAGTACTATGAATGTACAAAAAGGTAGTAAAGCTTTAGATGTGTGTTGTGGTACCGCTGATTGGACTATTGCATTAAGCGAAGCAGTAGGCTCAAAAGGTCAAGTAACTGGTCTTGATTTTAGTGAAAATATGCTTGAGGTAGGTAAACAGAAAACTGCTTCATTGGACAATATCCAGCTTGTTCATGGTGATGCTATGAATTTACCATTTGATGATAACTCATTTGATTATGTTACTATTGGTTTTGGCTTACGCAATGTACCGGATTATTTGTCAGCACTCAAAGAAATGCATCGAGTTTTAAAACCAGGAGGCATGGTGGTATGTCTTGAAACAAGCCAACCGACATTGCCATTATTCAAACAAATCTATAGTTTATACTTTAAATTTGTGATGCCAATTTTTGGTAAGATGTTCGCTAAGTCTAAAGAGGAATATGAATGGTTGCAACAATCAACATTTAATTTTCCTGACAAACAAACATTGAAAGGCCTATTCTTTGAAGCAGGTTTTAACGATATCATTGTACGTAGCTTTACAGGTGGCGTTGCTGCAATGCACCTTGGCTATAAAGAAAACAGTTCTAGCAAAGGTGATTAACGTGGCAAAGTTAAACATTAACAACGAAATAAAGAAAGTAGAAAAGCGACTTGAAGAAGCAATTATAAGTTCTGATCAAACATTACAAGACGCCTCATTCCATTTACTATCTTCAGGTGGAAAAAGAGTTAGACCCGCTTTTGTTATTTTAAGTGGTCAATTTGGCTCTAACAACAAACCTTCAGAAGATACGTATCGTGTAGCAGTAGCTTTAGAACTAATTCACATGGCTACCTTAGTACACGATGATGTGATAGATAAAAGTGATAAACGTAGAGGCCGACTCACTATTTCAAAAAAATGGGACCAAAGTACAGCTATTTTAACAGGAAATTTCTTACTTGCTATGGGACTCAAGCATCTATCTGAAATCAGTGATACTCGTGTCCATACGACCATTTCTAAATCAATTGTTGATGTGTGTAGAGGAGAACTATTCCAATTTCAAGATCAATTTAATAGCAATCAAACAATTACTAATTATTTACGTCGTATCAACCGTAAAACAGCACTTCTTATTCAACTGTCTACACAAGTTGGTGCAATTACTTCTAATGCGTCAAATGACGTTATTCGTAAATTAAAAATGATCGGACATTATATAGGTATGAGTTTCCAAATTATAGATGATGTGTTAGATTTTACCAGTTCTGAAAAGAAACTTGGTAAGCCGGTTGGTAGTGATCTTATGAATGGTCATATTACATTACCTGTACTATTAGAAATGCGAAAAAATAAGACTTTTAAAGATAAAGTTTCACAACTTAATCCTGACAGTCCTCAACATGCTTTCGAAACTTGTATAACAATAATTAGACAGTCCGAAAGCATAGAACAGTCAAAACAAATAAGCGAAAAGTATTTAAATAAAGCAATCCATTTAATCGATGAATTAGAGGATGGTCCTAATAAAGAACTATTTAGAAAGCTCATTAAAAAAATGGGAAGTCGAAATAAGTAAGTTTTGTGACAAAAGTTGAAAGCGCTTCATTATCCTGTTACCATACTAAGTAGCAGGATATTTTTATAGCTTGCAATGTTTTAAGTTTTTTACATACTTATAAAAATGAATGAAACACATGCACAGGGGGACACACGAAGTGGAACGCACATTTTTGATGATTAAACCGGACGCTGTCCAAAGAAATTTAATTGGTGAGATTATATCTCGTATTGAAAAGAAAGGTCTTAAGCTTGTTGGCGGTAAGTTTATGCAAGTGCCTATGGAACTAGCTGAAAAACATTATAGTGAACATGAAGGAAAACCGTTCTACGACAAGTTAATTTCATTCATTACTTCTGCACCCGTTTTTGCTATGGTAGTAGAAGGTGAAAATGCTGTAGCTGTATCTCGTAAAATTATTGGAAGTACAAATCCAAGTGAAGCAGCTCCTGGTACAATTCGAGGCGACTATGGTTTAAATCTAGGTCGTAATATTATACATGGTTCGGATTCAACAGAATCAGCACAACGTGAAGTTAAATTATGGTTTACAAGTAGTGAAATTGCTGATTATAAAGAGCCTAGAGAAGATTGGTTATACGAATAATAAAAATATCAAATAATGAAATTCATTTTATCCGTTAATGTCTGTGACGCACATTTGTGTCTCAGGCATTTTTTATGATTAACCAAATGCCATTTGCTTAAAATAATACTTATTGAATTAGTCTTTTTAATTTTTTATCTAGGGATTAAACGATGTAACACCATAAAAAGTTCGATTATGTAGCAATTTTTATCTTTTGACAATTGAGTATTCATTATTAAGTAATGACGTATTTTTAGTATTTCATTCATGTATCTAATGATTTAGCTCTTTTGATTTTTTTCAGTAGACTGATTTTTAATTTATATAATATCACTACGACATAACAATCATCTTGGTGCTATTCTTTCTAAAATATTTATCACTGCTAAAATAAAAATCTTCTTGTTTATCTAACTGACTTATGTTGTTTGATTGAATATGATAATATATTAAACATATTACAATTTAATGTATTGAAGAATAGAAAGGGGCGTGCGATCATGAGATACCTCACATCCGGTGAATCACATGGACCACAACTTACAGTCATCATTGAAGGTGTTCCAGCTAATTTAGAAATTACGGCTGAAGATATTAATAAGGAAATGTTTAAACGTCAAGGGGGATATGGTCGGGGTCGTCGTATGCAAATTGAAAAAGATACTATAGAAATTGTGTCAGGCGTCAGAAATGGCTTTTCTTTGGGAAGTCCAATAACTTTAGTAGTTACTAACGACGATTTCACTCATTGGAGAAAAATAATGGGCGTCGCACCAATTAGCGATGAAGAAAGAGAAAATATGAAACGTACCATTACAAAACCTAGACCAGGCCATGCTGATCTTGTAGGCGGTATGAAATATAATCATCGTGATTTAAGAAATGTGCTCGAGCGTTCATCTGCTAGAGAAACAGCAGCAAGAGTTGCTGTGGGTGCTGTTTCAAAAATTCTTTTAGAACAATTAGATATCCACTTATACAGCCGTGTAGTCGAAATTGGTGGTATTAAAGACAAAGGTTTATATGATGTAGATATGTTCAAAAATAATGTAGATAAAAATGATGTACGTGTAGTTGACGAAAATATAGCGCAACAAATGAGAGATAAAATAGATGAAGCGAAAAAAGACGGAGATTCAATCGGGGGCGTAGTTCAAGTAATGGCTGAAAACATGCCTATTGGTGTGGGAAGTTATGTACATTATGACCGTAAATTAGATGGACGTATTGCACAGGGTGTTGTGAGTATCAACGCATTCAAAGGTGTAAGTTTTGGTGAAGGATTTAAAGCAGCTGAAAAACCTGGTAGCGAAATTCAAGATGAAATTCATTATAATCAAGATTTAGGCTATTTTAGAGCTACAAATCACTTAGGTGGATTTGAAGGAGGCATGAGTAATGGGATGCCTATCATTGTTAATGGTGTGATGAAGCCTATCCCTACTTTATATAAGCCACTAAACTCAGTTGATATTAACAGTAAAGAAGACTTCAAAGCTACTATTGAACGCTCAGATAGTTGTGCAGTGCCCGCAGCTAGCGTAGTATGTGAACACGTTGTCGCTTTTGAATTAGCAAAAGCAGTACTCGAAGAGTTTCAATCTAACCACATGGACCAACTCATAGCACAAATTAAAGAGCGTCGACAACTCAATATAGAATTTTAATTACCCTAGAATGATTGAGGTGAAAGCATGGAACTTAAAACATCATATGCAAGTGATAATTATCCCATTATCGTTGAACATCACGCAATTAACTCTTTAGAAATATACATTAAAAATGAAGAACAACGATTTTTCATTATCGATAAGCAAGTCTATAATTTATTTGTAGATAAACTTGAAGCTTTGGCTCAAAAACTTGATGCTAAATGTATCGTAATCCCTTCTGGAGAAACGTCAAAATCATTCGAACATTATCATCGTACTATTGAATATTTACTAAGCCATCAATTAACACGTCAAACGTGTATTGTTGCCATTGGTGGTGGTGCTACAGGAGATTTCGCAGGGTTTATTGCTGCAACTTTACTTAGAGGCGTATCATTTGTCCAAGTACCGACAACTATTTTAGCCCACGATTCAAGTGTAGGTGGTAAAGTTGGAATTAATTCTGAGCATGGTAAAAATTTAATTGGTGCTTTTTATCGACCCAAAGCTGTCATTTATGATTTAGATTTTTTAGAAACTCTACCATATTCTGAAATACTAAGTGGGTATGCTGAGGTCTATAAGCACGCTTTATTAAACGGCGAGGATTCAACAAAAAATATCGAATCTAATTTTACCTCAAATAAAAATTTACAAGCGTTAAAAAATCTAGATTATTATTTATTTGAGGGTATAAAAACAAAACTAAATATTGTTGTTGAAGATGAGAAAGAAAAAGGTAAAAGAAAGTTTCTTAATCTTGGTCATACATTTGGTCATGCAATTGAATATGAGCATAAAATTCCTCATGGTCATGCAGTTATGATTGGTATTCTTTATCAATTTATTGTTGCGAATCACTTATTCGAGTCAAATTATAACATTCAACACTATATTAATTATATGAAAAAACTTAAATATCCATTATCTATCATCAAACAACTTCATTTTGAAGATACATACCATTTTATGCTTCTAGATAAAAAAAATGATTACAATGGTATTCAAATGGTCTTACTTAAAAATTTAGGGAAACCAGTTGTCACTCATGTTGATAAGGATACGCTTTTATCAGCTTTCGAGGAATTACAATCTTATTTTAAGTAGGTGAATCAAATGAATAACAGTGAAATAATTAATATTAATGGACCACTCAAAGGTGAAATAGAAGTACCTGGTGATAAATCGATGACACACCGCGCTATTATGTTAGCTTCATTAGCTAAAGGTATATCAACCATTTATGAACCATTATTGGGAGAAGATTGTCGACGTACTATGGATATCTTTAAACAATTGGGTGTAACAATTGAAGAGCAGGACAATTCTATCATAATCAATTCACCAGGATATCAAAATTTCACAACGCCACACCAAGTTCTCTATACTGGTAATTCTGGTACTACTACACGATTACTTGCTGGTCTTTTAAGCGGATTAGGTATTGAAAGTGTGTTATCTGGTGATGTATCTATAGGCAAAAGACCCATGGATAGAGTGATGAAACCTCTTCTGAAAATGAACGCTAATATATCTGGAATTGATAATAATTACACACCGCTTATTATTAAGCCTTCAACCATTAAAGGTATAAATTATCAAATGGAGGTTGCAAGTGCACAAGTTAAAAGTGCTATTTTACTTGCTAGCCTATTTTCAAAAGAAGCAACGACACTCACAGAAATTGATGTTAGTAGAAATCATACAGAAACATTGTTTGCACACTTTAATATTCCTATATCAATTCAAGGTAAGACAATCCAAACCTTACCTTATGCAATTGAACATATACAGCCTAGAGACTTTCATGTTCCAGGCGATATCTCATCTGCTGCATTTTTCATAGTCGCAGCTCTAATTACGCCCGGTAGTGACATTACAATTCATAATGTTGGCATTAATCCCACTCGTTCAGGTATCATAGATATCGTTAAACAAATGGGAGGAAACATTGAATTAAGTAATGTAAGCAAAGGTGCAGAACCAACTGCATCAATACATGTAACATATACACCGAACTTGAATGCTGTTACAATTAAAGGCGACTTAGTTCCAAGAGCTATCGATGAATTGCCAGTTATTGCATTACTTTGCACACAAGCTTCAAATTCTTGTATTATCAAAGACGCAGAAGAATTAAAAGTGAAGGAAACAAATCGTATAGATACTACTGCAGACATGCTAAATTTACTTGGTTTTAATTTACAACCCACACATGATGGACTTATTATACATCCATCAGAGTTTAGATCAAATGCAACTGTAGATAGTCAAACAGATCATCGTATAGGAATGATGTTAGCTGTAGCTTCACTACTTAGTTCAGAACCACTCAAAATAGAGCAATTTGACGCTGTTAATGTTTCCTTCCCAGGTTTTTTACCTAAACTAAAGCTTTTAGAAAATGAGGGAAAATAAAAAATGGAAGATATCTATAAACTTATAGACGATATCAATCTACAAAAAATAGAAAACTTAGATTCTCGAGTAAATGAGGCATTGAGTTCAAACAATGATGATGCGTTATTTATACTTGGTGAAACTTTATATAATTTCGGTCTTACACCTCAAGGGTTAGAAGTTTTTAGAACGTTGTATCATAAATACCCAGATGAAAGTGAATTACTCATTTACTTTATCGAAGGTCTCATGTCTGAAAATCAAACTGACGAAGCACTTGAATATTTAGCACAAGTAGAACCATCTACCGAAAAATTGATGCTAGAAGCCGATCTATACCAACAAATTAATATGTTAGAAGTAGCAATTGACAAATTGCAAGAAGCATTAGATCTTGAACCTAATGATCCAATTATTCACTTCGCCTTAGCAGAGCTATTATACTACGATGGGCAATACTTACGAGCTACAAGAGAGTATGAAACAGTATTGGAAACAGGTGAATATGAAGTGAATGGAGTAAATCTTTTCTCGCGAATGGCAGATTGTAGTTTACAAAGTGGTAATTATTCAGATGCTATTAGCTTATTTGATGAAATTAGTGAAGAAGAGATGAATTCTGAAGATTACTTTAAAAAATCAATTGCCTATGAAAAAAACGATTTAACGCAAGAAGCAATTAAAATTATGCAAACATTACTTTCAAAAGATCCTGATTTTATACAAGGATATTTTTATCTTCAATCTCTATTTGAAAATGAAAAAAATTATCCTGATGCTATAGAAACTGGTAAGGAAGGATTACGTTTAAGTCAATTTTACAAAGAATTAATGGTTTCTACAGGTAGCTTAGAAATAGAGCATGGAGATGCAAATGAAGGTGTAGAATTGTTAAAACAAGCCTTAGAGGTCGATAATGCATATCATGAACCATTGTTGATTTTAAGTGATTTATATCGTAATGAAGAAGACTATGAATCAATTATACAATTGTTGACTTATGTAGACGAAGAAGATTTAGATCCTATTTTCATGTGGCATTTAGCATATGCATACGGTCAAGAAGAACGAGATAAAGAAGCGCAACATTTCTTTGAATTAGCATATCCAACATTACAAACTCAAGTTGAATTTTTAAGCGATTATTACTTCTATTTATTAGAAATTGGTCAAAAAGAAAAAGCACTTTTGATTTTAAATCAATTATTAGAAATTGATCCAAGCAATGAAAATTGGCATGATGAGTCAATGAGATTGCAAATGTAAGTTGGTGACTTAAATGAATGATTCTCTTATTCGTATCAAACAAAATTTTATAGAATATATTCTGTTTAACTATCGTTTTAAATCAAGAATTACTGTGTGGGTATTAAATTATTTAAAGGCAAATCAAGATAAGCTAAATAATGTACATTTCGTAAATAGTAAAATCAATAATCATTATACTTTAGAAATTGCAGAAGTGGATACAACTGCTTCTGCAATTCAATTGAGCAAAGATAATAAAGCTTATATTAATACAAATCAAATTTTTAATTATATTGCAAATCATACATTAAGATTAGATATACAAATACATTTTGCTCATTGTCACGCGCGAGAACCTCGCTTAGATGATTTAATATTAATGCAGCTCGTTCATTCACCTAGTTATTCATCTTATGTACAAGACTTGTATTCAATTTCTATGGATAAAAGAAAACAAACAACTATTATTCAAACCTTACAAAACAATATTGATTTAAGTTTACAAATGAATGAACCTGATTATTTTTATCAACTCACACAAATACTTAATGTGTTAAAATCAAAAGATATTCAATTAACTTTAAATGATAGGTAGTCCATACTAAGATGAATCAATGGCTTTGGGAAACTTCACTTTATCAAAAATGGTTGATTTCTTTTATTTTAGTTTGCAATATATTTGGTACGATATACGGTTATCATTGGTATAGTAGTCAATTAGCTAACACGCCAAATTATTTTAAATTATTTGTTCCAGATAGTCCCACTGCTACATTATTTTTATGTTTATCATTATTACTCATACTATTTAATAAGCGTAATGCACTGATTGACGCTTTAGCTTTTATAACTCTATTTAAATATGGTAGTTGGGCTGTAATTATGAATATTTTGATGTTCATAAAAATGAATGATGTTGCTATAAACGGACTTATGTTGCTCATATCTCACGCAATTATGATGTTAGAAGCTATCTATTTTTATCCTCGTTTTAAAATATCTAAGTTGGCTGGATTGATGACTTTCATATGGGTGACTGTCAATGACGTAATAGATTACATATACGGACAATATCCATACTATAATTTTATCGCCAAACATTTAATTGAAGTAGGGGTGTTGGCTTATAGTCTCACTATCATATCGTATATTTTATTTTTAAAATTACAAAAGTGGTTGAAAGTTAAAACATTTGATTAAAGATAAATTTGACAGTAAAATGAAAATAAAGGAGAGTGAGTTTAATGTCTTTAATATCAATGATTATATATTTCGTAATATTAATGGTCATTCCAATGTGGGCTCAACATAAAGTTAAATCTAATTATGAAAAATACTCACAAGTGAGATCCACAAGTGGTAAAACTGGTCGTGAAGTAGCTGAAGAAATTTTACATTCTAATGGCATTTACGATGTTGACGTCGTTAAAGGCGAAGGCTTCTTAACTGATCACTATGACCCAAATAAAAAAGTTGTTTGTTTATCTCCTGCAAACTACGATAGACCATCAGTTGCTGGTACTGCAATTGCAGCCCATGAAGTAGGACATGCAATTCAACATCAGCAAGGTTACGCACCATTAAGATTTAGAACAGCATTAGTACCATTAGCTAATATTGGTAGTTCTTTAAGCTACATTATTATTATGGTAGGTATTGTTTTAACAGCTCTCGGTAGTGTCTTTGGCTCTACAGTTCTATGGGTTGGTGCTGGTTTAATGTCACTTGCAGTTTTATTCTCTATCGTGACATTACCTGTTGAGTTTAACGCTAGTTCAAGAGCGATGAAACAAATAACGGCTTTAAATATCGTTAATGAGAAAGAATACAAACACGCGAAAAAAGTTTTATCTGCAGCAGCAATGACATATGTGGCATCTACTGCAGTTGCGTTAGCTGAACTTGCTCGTATTATATTAATTGCAAGATCAAGTGATTAATCATATATAACAACGCAGTTCCTGGTAATCATTACAATTGATTTGTAATGGTTACCTTTTTTATTTGAATACGTGACAAAAGCCTATCTTTTAATACATATTAAACATTGCACTTGAAATGCAAGGCACTTTATTTTGTAATATACTATATAAGAATAGCGATAAAGGAGTACTTTCATATGAAATCTATGGAACAAATGCAACAAGAAGTTGATGACTATATCAGTCAGTTTAAAACTGGTTATTTTTCTCCACTTGCCAATCTTGCAAGAATGACAGAAGAAGTTGGAGAATTAGCACGCGAAATAAACCATCATTTTGGAGAGAAAAAAAAGAAAGATACTGAAGAAGATAATACAATTAAAGCTGAATTGGGAGACAATTTATTTGTTTTACTGTGTATTGCAAACTCTCTGAACATAGATATGACAGAAAGCTTTAATGACACGATGAATAAGTTTAATACAAGAGATAAAAATCGCTTTGAAAGAAAATAATTTAAGAAAGGATGGGCACAAATGAAAATCGGTATAACATGTTACCCGTCCATGGGTGGTTCTGGCATTATTGCTACAGAGCTCGGTATTAAAATGGCAGAACGTGGCCATGAAGTTCACTTTATTACCTCAAATATACCCTTTAGAATACGCAAACCTTTACCTAACATGACGTTCCACCAAGTTGAAGTCAATCAATATGCCGTATTCCAATATCCACCATACGATATTACATTAAGTACAAAAATTTCTGACGTTATACAAGAATATGATTTAGACATATTGCATATGCATTATGCTGTACCTCACGCTGTATGTGGTATATTAGCTAAACAAATGTCAGGTAAAGACGTCAAAATTATGACAACACTACATGGCACTGATATAACAGTGTTAGGTTATGACCATACTTTACAAAACGCGATAAAATTTGGCATAGAACAAAGTGATATTGTGACAAGTGTTAGTCATTCACTAGCACAGCAAACTTATGAAATTATCAATACTCAAAAGGAAATCATCCCTATATATAATTTTGTACGGGAAAATGAATTCCCAACTCGTCATAATGAAGAATTAAAAGATTGTTATGGTATCTCTTCTGAAGAAAAGGTACTGATACATGTTTCTAATTTCAGAAAAGTAAAACGCATTGATACAGTGATTGAGACATTTGCAAAAGTTCATGAGAGTATACCGTCCAAGTTGATACTTTTAGGAGATGGCCCAGAATTAATCGATATGCGACATAAAGCACGAGAACTCGATGTGGAAGCACACGTACTCTTTTTAGGCAAACAAAATGACGTAAGCGCATTCTACCAACTATCTGATTTAGTATTACTCTTAAGTGAGAAAGAAAGTTTTGGATTAACTCTCTTAGAAGCAATGAAAACAGGCGTCTTACCTTTAGGGAGTCGTGCAGGTGGTATTAAAGAGGTCATCAGACATGAAGAAACTGGATTTATAGTAGATATAGGAGATAGTACACAAGCTGCAAAGTATGCTATTAAACTTTTATCAAATCCAGAATTATATCAAAAAATGCAATCCCAAATGCTGAAAGATATTGAAGCAAGATTTAGTTCAGATTTAATTACTGACCAATATGAAAACTATTATCGAAAGATGCTAGAACAAGGTGAGAACAGCAATGAGTCATGAGATATTTGAACAAGCAAAACCTATTTTAAAAAAAATTCAAAATAAAGGTTTTAAAGCTTATTTCGTTGGTGGATCAGTACGTGATTACATCATGCAACGACCTATACATGATGTTGATATTACCACCAGTGCAATGCCTGACGAAATAGAATCTATATTTGATAAAACCATACCAGTGGGTAAAGAACACGGTACGATCAACGTGGTATTTCAAAATGACAATTATGAAATCACTACATTTAGATCTGAAGATGAATACATCAATCATCGTAGGCCCAGTGAAGTGTATTTTGTAAGAGATTTATATCAAGATGTTCAACGTAGAGATTTTACAATGAATGCTATAGCAATGGATCTAAATTACCAGTTGTATGATTATTTTAATGGTCAACAAGATATAAAAAATCGAGTAATTCGTACTGTTGGTGTACCAAGTGAAAGGTTCTCAGAAGACGCGCTTCGTATTATTAGAGGGTTACGTTTTCAATCACAACTTAATTTTCAAATTGATTCAGACACATTACATGCAATGTCTTCTCATATTTCAGATATACAATATTTATCCGTTGAACGTGTAGTAGTAGAGCTTAAAAAGCTTATCATGGGAAACAATGTTAAACAAAGCTTTGAAGTCATGCAAAACATGAAAGCATTTAATTATATACCTTTTTTCAAATCATTTGAGATGTCTCATCTTCATATAGATGAGCCCATCACATTTGAACTTTGGATTGCAATCTTAATCGTCCAACAACCAAAAGATGTACAATTAAGCTCCTTGAAAATTAGCAATCAAGAAAAAGCAACTATCAAAAAATGGATTACACTCATCCAAACATTGCCTAAGATACAGTCAAAGCAATCTTTAATAACATTAGTATATGATTACAATTTAAAAGATATTGAAATCCTATTATCATTACATCATTTGCTTAAACAAAATGGGCTTACAACAGCCAATCAATTAATCATTAATGAAATAAGTATTCGCGAAGCAAATAAAAAATTACCTATCCATTGCAGAAAAGAATTGGCAATAAATGGTAAAGATATACTCAATCATACGAATAAAAATTCAGGACCATGGCTAAAAGATACACTTAGAGAAATAGAAATCGCAGTCATATCAAATCAAATAGCCAATACTAAAGAAGAAATATTAGAATGGGTGGATGCACATGTCAAAATATAGTCAAGACGTCATTAAAATGTTGTATGAACATCAATCAAATTACATATCAGGGCAATATATTGCCGATCAACTCAATATTTCTAGGGCAGGTGTCAAAAAAGTTATTGATCTATTAAAAGAAGATGGTTGTGATATCAAGTCAATAAATCACAAAGGCCATCAACTGAATTCATTACCTGATCAGTGGTATAGCGGTATTGTAAAACCCATTCTTGATGAACTTGGTCTTTTTAATCATCTAGAAGTTTATCACACTGTAGATTCAACACAATTAAAAGCAAAGAGAGCACTCGTTGGAAATAATGATACATTTTTAATCTTGAGCGATGAACAAACAGAAGGTCGAGGTAGATTCAATCGTAATTGGGAATCATCTAAAGGAAAAGGGTTGTGGATGTCACTTGTACTAAGACCTGACGTACCTTTTTCTATGATACCTAAATTTAATTTATTTATTGCTTTAGGTATTAGAGATGCAATTCAACAATTTTCGAACGAACGTGTAACAATTAAATGGCCAAATGATATATATATTGGTAATAAAAAAATTTGCGGATTTTTAACTGAAATGGTTGCTAACTATGATGCAATAGAAGCAATAATTTGTGGTATAGGTATAAATATGAATCATGTTGAAAGTGATTTTGATGAGGATATTAAAGATAAAGCAACAAGTATACGTATGCATTCCGATAGTAAAATTAATAGATATACTTTTTTAACTACATTATTAACTCAAATTATACATCGATTTGATCAATTTTTACATCAAACTTTTGAGTCAATTCGAGAAGAATATATTCACACTACAAATATATGGCATCGTCAACTTAAATTCACTGAAAATGATCATCAATTTTTGGGGGAGGCCATAGATATTGATTCAGATGGATTCCTTATAGTTAAAGATGAAGAAGGTCAATTACATCGACTTATGAGTGCAGATATAGATTTATAAACACAAAAATGAGGAGCGGACATTATGGGAATAGCAACATTTGCAGTTGTGGATTTAGAAACAACTGGAAATCAACTGGATTATGATGAAATCATTCAAATTGGCATTACATTTGTACGTCAGAATCAAGTCATTGATACATACCATTCAATGATACGTACCGATTTAGAAATTCCACCGTTTATCCAAGCCTTAACTTCTATAGAAGAAGAAATGTTGGTACAGGCACCTTATTTTAATGAGGTCGCAGATGACATTTATCAACTTATCAAAGACTGTGTTTTTGTTGCACATAATATCTCATTCGATCTTAATTTTATAAAAAAAGCTTTTGAAAAATGTAATATTCAATTTAAACCTAAAAGAGTCATGGATACTTTAGAATTGTTTAAAATCGCATTCCCTACAGACAAAAGCTATCAGTTAAGCGCATTGGCTGAATCACATCATATCCCGTTAAATAATGCACATAGAGCAGATGAAGATGCAAAAACAACTGCTAAATTGATGATTAAAGCTTTTGAGAAGTTCGAGCAATTGCATTTAGATACACAAAAACAACTGTACTATTTAAGTAAAAATCTCAAGTATGATCTTTATCATATTTTGTTTGAAATGGTTAGAAATTATCAAACCAAACCACGTAACAACCAATTTGAACAATTTGAACAAATTATTTACCGTAAACAAATTGATTTAAAAAAACCGGCTGTCAATTTTGATGGTACCTTAAAAGATTTATATAAAAATGTCACTCAATCATTAAATCTTACATATCGGCCACAACAGTTATACCTAGCCGAAATTATACTTGATCAGTTGATGCATAGTGATAAAGCAATGATTGAAGCACCTTTAGGTAGTGGAAAGTCTCTTGCTTATCTGCTTGCAGCAACAATGTATAATATTGAAACCGGTCGTCATGTAATGATTTCAACAAATACAAAATTATTACAAAGTCAGCTATTAGAAAAAGACATACCATTACTCAATGATGTTTTAGATTTTAAAATTAACGCGTCATTAATCAAAAGTAAAAATGATTATATATCTCTTGGTCTTATCAGCCAAATTCTTAAAGATGATACAAGTAATTATGAAGTAAATATTCTTAAAATGCAGTTACTTATTTGGATAACTGAAACAAATACTGGGGACATACAAGAATTAAATCTTAAAGGTGGACAAAAAATGTATGTTGACCAAAAAATTGAAACATACGTTCCAGTTCGTCATGATATCCATTATTACAATTATATAAAAAGGAATGCTCAAAACATACAAATTGGTATCACTAATCATGCGCACTTAATTCATTCAGACAGTGAAAACACTATATATCAACTATTTGATGATTGCATCATCGATGAAGCACATAGATTGCCTGACTATGCGCTAAATCAAGTTACCAATGATTTAAATTATTCAGATGTTAAATATCAATTAGGACTTATTGGCAAAAATGAAAATGAAAAACTACTTAAAGCAGTAGACAAACTTGAGCAACAACGTATTTTAGAGAAACTAGATATTGCACCTATAGACGTTTTTGGTTTAAAAATAAATATCAATGAGTTACATGATTTAAATGAGCAACTATTCACTACAATTTATAACATTATTCAAACATCAGACGTTTATGATGATGACATTCATAAGTATCATTACGTTTATGAGTTTGAAACGAGTGAGATTTTAAAAGATTTACGTTCAATCATAGATAAATTAAATAAAACAATAGAAATATTTAACGGAATGAATCACAAAACAATCAAGTCCATACGGAAACAATTATTATACTTACATGACAAATTTAAACTTATCGAACAAAGTATAAAAAATCACCATACTAGCTTTATTTCAATTAAAAATTTAGCACAAAAATCAACAATCCGGCTCTTAGTCAAGGATTATGATGTTAAGGATATCCTGACGAAACAAGTACTTGAAAAATTTAAGTCTCTTACATTTATATCAGGCACATTAGCTTTCAATCACTCATTTAAAGCATTTCAAAATTGGTTTAATGAAGACATAGACTTTAATACATTTGAAATTTCAACACCTTTAACATCATCCAACCATACAAATGTTTTTGTGCCCAATGATGTTGAAACGTACAATTATAAAAATTTAGACGATTATGTAGCTTCAATTGTTGACTATATTGTTGAATACATTACAGTAACACAGTCTAAATGTCTTGTCTTATTTACAAGCTATAAAATGATGCATATGGTTCAAGATTTGTTAAATGAATTACCTGAATTAGAAGATTATGTCATTTTAACCCAACAGCAAAACCAAAATTATAAAATTGTTCAACAGTTTAATAACTTTGATAAATCAATACTTCTTGGAACATCAACATTTTTTGAAGGTTTTGATTTTCAAGCCAATGGTCTTAAATGTGTAATGATAGCTAAATTACCATTTATGAATAAACATAATATTAAATACTGGCTCATGGACTCTGAATTCACATCAACTTTTAAAGATTATGTATTACCTGATGCTGTGACTAGGTTTAGACAAGGTCTTGGACGTCTTATTCGACACGAAGACGACAAAGGACTTATTGTGTCATTTGATGATCGACTAGTAAATAGCACATATAAAAACTTTTTTGCTCAATCACTAGAACATTTTAAACAACGAAAAGGTAACATTAAACAGTTTAATAAATTACTGGATCAAATACAGAGGTCTATCGATAAAGAGAGTAAAAGCTAGCTTTTTAGAAATCTATAATAAATCATATCGTATGATTCCAGTTACTCAACTTGTAGAAGTTAAAGACATATTTTGTTAAAATAAATGAGTATTTAAAAAGAAAAATATAGGAGTTTGGTTATGAAGACTACGATTAAACAAGCGAAAAAACATCTTAACCAAGAAGTAACAATTGGTGCTTGGTTAACTAATAAACGTTCAAGTGGTAAAATAGCGTTCTTACAATTACGCGATGGTACAGGATTTATGCAAGGAGTAGTAGTAAAATCTGAAGTTGATGAAGAAACATTTCAACTAGCAAAAGATATTACTCAAGAATCATCTTTATATATCACAGGAACGATTACAGAAGATAATCGTTCTGATTTAGGCTACGAAATGCAAGTTAAATCAATCGAAATTGTACATGAAGCACATGATTATCCTATTACACCAAAAAATCATGGAACAGAATTTTTAATGGATCATCGTCACTTATGGTTACGTTCAAAAAAACAACATGCTGTTATGAAAATAAGAAATGAAATCATCCGTGCAACATATGAGTTTTTCAATGAAAATGGCTTCACTAAAATTGATCCACCTATTTTAACAGCAAGTGCACCAGAGGGGACAAGTGAGTTATTCCATACAAAATATTTCGATGAAGATGCATTTTTATCACAAAGTGGGCAATTGTATATGGAAGCAGCCGCAATGGCTCACGGACGTGTTTTTTCATTCGGCCCAACTTTTCGTGCAGAAAAATCTAAAACACGTCGCCATTTAATTGAATTCTGGATGATTGAACCAGAAATGGCCTTTACGAATCATGCAGAAAGCTTAGAAATACAAGAACAGTATGTGTCTCACATTGTTCAATCTGTTTTAAATCATTGCCAATTAGAACTCAAAGCTTTAGATAGAGATACAACTAAACTAGAAAAAGTTGCTACACCTTTCCCTAGAATTTCTTATGATGATGCTATCGAATTCTTGAAAAAAGAGGGATTCGATGATATTGAATGGGGTGAAGACTTTGGTGCACCACATGAAACAGCAATCGCTAATCACTATGATTTACCAGTATTCATTACAAATTATCCAACTAAAATTAAACCATTCTATATGCAACCAAATCCGGACAATGAAGATACAGTATTATGTGCTGATTTAATTGCGCCTGAAGGTTACGGTGAAATTATTGGTGGTTCCGAACGTATTAATGATTTAGAATTATTAGAACAACGCATTAATGAGCACGAATTGGATGAAGAAAGTTATAGCTATTATTTAGATTTACGTCGTTATGGTAGCGTACCACATAGTGGTTTTGGCTTAGGCTTGGAGCGAACAGTAGCTTGGATTTCTGGAGTTGAACATGTTCGTGAAACATCTCCATTCCCACGTTTACTTAATCGCTTATATCCATAATTGATTATTCGTATTTATGTTCAAAATACCATTTTTGAAACGTCCAGTCATTTTAAGGCTGGGCGTTCATTTTAAATAGGAGGTAGTAATATTATGGATCTAATTCAATTAAAAACAAGACCTGTTGTTATAAGACGAGAATTGTTTGATCATTATTCAGAGTTAGGTTTGGATGAACAAGATTTAGTTATTTTGATAAAACTTTTATATGCATCTGAAACTTCTAATAAGCAACCTTCTATTGAGTTTCTTCAAAAAGGATCAACTATGGAACCTCGTCAAATTACTTCCGTAATACAAAACTTAATTCAAAGAGAATTATTAGAACTCAATGTTAATAAAGACGAAGAAGGTAAATTCACTGAATACATGAATTTAGATCCCTTCTATCACAAATTAAATCAATTATTAAAACATCAATACTTAAAACATGAGGAACAAGATAAAAAAGAGCAATTTAAGCAATTGTTTCAGTTAGTTGAGCAATCGTTCGGCAGACCACTATCTCCATATGAAATTGAAACATTAAATCAGTGGATTGATGTCGATCACCATGACTTATCAGTTATACAAGCCGCTCTTGATGAGGCACTTAGCCAAAATAAACTTAGTTTTAAATATATTGATCGTATTTTATTAAATTGGAAAAAGAATAATGTGAAAACAGTTGACGATTCAAAGAAAATAAGAGAACAGTTTAACAAACCAAAAATGAAGCATGTTGTTAAAAAGGTGCCTAAATTTGACTGGTTGAATGGAGAGAATCCTAATGATAAGTAAGAAAAAAGCATTACAAATGATTGATGTTATAGCGGATATGTTTCCTAATGCAGAATGTGAGTTAAACCATAGAAATGCATTTGATCTTACAATAGCTGTATTATTATCAGCACAGTGTACTGATAATCTAGTCAATCGTGTTACGCAATCATTATTTAGAAAATATCGAACACCCGAAGATTATTTAAATGTGAGTGATGAAGAATTACAAAATGATATACGCTCTATTGGATTATATCGCAATAAAGCCAAAAATATAAAAAAATTATGTCACTCTTTAATTGAACAATTTAATGGTCAAATCCCACAAACACATAAAGAATTAGAGAGTCTAGCTGGAGTGGGACGAAAAACAGCAAATGTTGTAATGAGTGTTGCATTTGGAGAACCTTCTTTAGCTGTCGACACTCATGTTGAGAGAGTTTCTAAACGTTTGGGAATTAATCGTTGGAAAGATAATGTAAGACAAGTAGAAGATCGATTATGTGATATTATCCCAAGAGATAGATGGAATAAAAGCCATCATCAATTAATATTTTTTGGGAGATATCATTGTCTTGCTAGAAAACCTAAATGTGAGATATGTCCATTGTTAAATGATTGTAGAGAAGGGCAAAAACGACATAAAGCAAAGATAAAGGAGGCGTGATGATATGATTGAAAAACAGGATTTCAATCATATAGAAGACCAACTTGATCAACTAGCAAGTAATAAACAACTCAAAACACCAGAAGCTAGGGAACTTTTAGATACTTATTTCGATTTAATCATTAACTATTTTAAACAAATAAATAACATAGATGAAATTCATTTTAATCAACTCGATACATATCCAGTGGTTCCAATGAATTTTGATGAACGCTATCATTATATGGTTGCACGTAAACACCATTTTATGGGCTATCGTCAAATGAAAACATTGAAATCAGAATTAATAAAAATGAATGCATCTTATCTAATTAGAAAGCAACGTCAACAAAAATAAATTTAATTTTAATTATTCTATTTTATACCTATATCAACATTCATAATTCACATTCGATGTAGTTAATCAAATTAATTAATAACTAGAGAACTCAGATTATTACTGCACATGCTAAATTTACTTTTCTAGGACAGAAAAAGCTCCAATTTCATTTTCTTGAAATTGGAGCTTTAAGTTTAATTATTTATGAAACTTTATAATCGAATATAGAGTTTAAATTGAATAGACGTGTAAATGTATTGCCTGAGTTACCTTGACTGGCACTATTTGAACTATTCGAGCTGTTTCCACTTGATGCTGAGTTAGAGCCACCATTTGATGAAGAAGATGTATCGCTACTTCCATGAACACTACGGTTAGTAGTATTATTATCAGAATGACCTGATACAGATAGACTGTCCGGTGAACTTCCTTGTACATCATTAGGCTTTTTGAAATCTTCACCATCTTTAGATGAGATACTAGACATTACATCTTCATACAAGTATTGTGGATACTCTTGTTCTGAATGACCGATAAATGAATTTGTTCCGTATTGTTTAACCTTATTGAAGCCCATCCATACCGACATAGTATATTCTGGACTGAAACCATTGATCCAAACATCTTTGGCAGCATTATCAGGTAAATTATACTTTTCGTATATTTCTTGTCCATACGTACCAGTACCAGTTTTCGCACCCATGTTTACGCCTGACACACCATGTCCATAAGCCGAACCATATGCTTTAAATGTACCTTTAAGAATTTCAGCTAACATATATGATGTATAGTCTTTCATAGCTTTGTGACTCGTATGTTCATACTCAATTGTATCTCCTTCATGAGTAACAACTTTTTGTATTGAATGCGCATTATTATAAGTACCACCATTTGCTATTGCTGCAAAAGCGGAAGCTAGTTGAGTAGGTGAGAATTCTGATGAAGATCCACCTAATACTTCTGAAGGTCCAATTTTGCCACTATAATCCAATCCTAATTTAGATGCAAATTTCTGAGGTGCATCATTACCAGCTTGACTTTTAACTTGTTGCCAAGTTTTTAAAGCTGGAATATTGAAACTTTGACGCAATGCATCATAGATAGATACTGTTCCATGACTCTTAGTATCATAGTTCTTGAATTGAGAACCATCTACCCAATATGACGATTCGTCTTGAACCGCATGATTAGTTGACCACTTCATATTTTCTATTGCAGGTCCATAAGCTAAGAAAGGTTTTAATGATGAACCAGTAGGGTGAGGGTCAGTAGCTTGGTTTCTTTCAACAACATTTTTATAATTACGTCCACCTGAGATCGCAACTAATCCACCAGTTTTACTATCTAGAATTGTTGCACCAACTTGTTGGTCTTCATTCTTGTAGAAAGAACCATTGTTAATTCGATTTTGTAACGTTTGTTGAACATCTTTATCCATATTAGTATAAATTTTTATACCACTTTGAAGAACTGAACCTAAATTTTTATCCTTAAAGTACTTGTTATTCATTAATTCAGATTGAACGAAATTAACGTAAGAATCATACTCAGGATTTTTTTCATTTCCAGTGACTTGGCGTTCTTTTTTAGTACGTTCAACTAAGTTAGCTTTAAGATCAATCTTCTTAGCATCCGCATATTGTTTATCATTAATACGGTTATGTTTATGCATAAGATAAAGCACAGTATCTTTACGATTATTAGCTTCCTTAGGATTGTTGTAAATGTTGTAAAGGTTAGGAACTTGAGGTAAACCAGCTAGATAAGCTTCTTCAGCTAAATTTAAATCCTTCATATCTTTGTTGAAGTAATATTTAGCGGCGGCCTTAATTCCAGTAACGCCATCCGAATAATAAATCTTATTCATGTAAACTTGGAATATTTCATCTTTGCTGTACTCTTGTTCTAATCTATAAGAAAGATAAGCTTCTTGTGCTTTACGACCGATAGATTTTTGTTGTGTCAAGAATGAGTCTTTTACAACTTGTTGTGTAAGTGTAGACGCACCTTGCGAACCAAATCCACCTGTTAAGTTTTTACCAATGGCACCAAATAAACGTTTGTAATCTAATGCTCCATGTTGGTAGAAACGGTTATCTTCAGTAGCTAAAACAGCATTTTTCATGTCTTTAGGAACATCTTTGATATTCACATGTTCATGTCGCTGTCCGTTATCAAGTGTTTTTACAAGTTCTCCGTTTTTATCGTAAATCTTTGCTGGAATTGGATCATCTAATTTTGATTCGCTAAATGCTGGAGCTTTCCACGCATAATAAGCAAACAACAAGATACCGAGTAGCAATAGAACGAAAAAGGCAATAATCATAAAACCTATAATCTTAATAATCGTTCTCTTTACATTCCTATTCTTTTTTCCATTGGACTTCCCATTGTTGTTCTTTTTAGGTTGGGAAGACCCTTTATTTTCCGTCATACGCGGTCCTCACTTTCATCTAATATCAACTTATCAACTGCCTTGAGGTAATTCAATCTTGGTTGATATTGATAAGGAATATGGTAACCATTTTTCCGAATTTCTTCAACAGTTATCGACTTTTTAATATTATTAATGTATCTTTGCCAATATTTTTCAAATTTTGAATAGGGTAAAAGATACACTTCATCAAGTGATTTAAAACGTATCATTAAAAAGACAATTCCTTTTTGATGATATGTATTTTTCATATGTTCTACTTGATGTGCATGAATATTATTGAGTGGAAATGAAGTTTTGTTCTTAGTTTCTTTAGCTTCAAAATCAATGTAATATCCATTATAGACACCATTATAATCAGTTGTTGAAGGAGTGCGAAAATAAGCCTCATTTATTACAGCCTTACTACGTTTCGGATAGTGAACATTAACTATTTGAACCGGAGTCGGCTTTTTATGAATAACTGCTATGCCACTTTTAAGATAGAAAGTATTCGATTGTTCAATATCTTTCTCAAGTGTCATACCTCGTCCACCATATTCAATATTACTTGAAAATGGCGAACTCTTACGTCCGTCCAAAGGCTTATTTTTAGAGTATGGTTTACCATTTGGATAATTCATCATAATTCACCACACAAGTTTGTTCCTATTTTATACTAAATGATTATTTAAAATTATAAAATTAAAACAAACTATCGTATTTGAATGTATATGTCACAAAGAAAACATACATCAATCACTATTTTAACTTGCTTATGCCAATCTGTCACGATTTCTTTCATAAATGAAAGATAAATGTAATCTTCAAGTTAATAAAATTCCATAAATTTCATATTTTTTTATTTAGTATTACTAATAGAATTTAACAAACCAAAAATATCATTTTCTAATTTTTTACTCTATGTATATTTCCATGACTTTCGGATTTATAATATGTTAAATTAATTAAGTAGGAGGCATCTAAATGTATCAAATCATTAAACAATTGTTAGAGGATATTGATGAAATGAATTATAGGTATCAACATGTAAAAATTAACGGCGGTTCATTCGATTTTTATAAAGATGTTGAACCCTATGTCAAAAATATTGATAATCATTTAGAGGCACTCAACTTTTACTCAAAAAGCATTACAGAAACACAATATATGAGCCAACAAAAGTTAGATCTATTGATATTAAATATACAAAAGCTTTCTGTAGATTGTCATTTTCCTAGAACGAGCCGTAAATTATTTGTCGAAAAACTTAAAAGTGCCCAGTACGATTTAAAAAATATTTTATCGAATTATGTTTAGTGAGGAAAAAAATGGTTAAAACTGTTTATATTACTGGCTATAAATCTTTTGAACTGAATATCTATAAAGACGATGCGCCAGAAGTATATTATTTAAAGCAATTTATAGCTCATAAATTAAAACATCTTTTAGATGAAGGTTTAGAGTGGGTATTGATACAAGGACAAATGGGTATAGAATTATGGTCTGCTGAAGTAGTGATTGAACTAAAAAAAGACTTCCCAGATATTAAACTAGGTATAATTACACCATTTCTAGGTCATACACAACGATGGAATGATAAGAATCAAGCTAAGTATACAAATATTATACAACAAGCCGATTTTACTGAAAGCATTCATCACACTGAGTATATGGGTGCCTATCAATTTAAACAAGCAGATCAATTCATGCTTGATCATACCGATTACACTATTTTAATTTATGATGATGAACAAGAGGCAAGCCCTAAATACTTTAAGGCTATGTTAGTTGAATTTATGGAAAAAACAAACTATACTTGTGATATTGTGACGTTTGATGAACTCACTGACTTCATCAACGACTTGCAGTGGTCTCAAGATCAAAGTTTCGAATGAGGTGGAAAAAAAGATGTCAGATGTTTCATTAAAATTATCAGCGAAAGATATTTATGAAAAAGATTTCGAAAAAACTATGGCAAGAGGCTATAGAAGAGAAGAAGTAGACGCTTTTTTAGATGATATCATTACAGATTATCAAAAAATGGCGGATATGAACAATGAAGTAGTAAAGCTTTCTGAAGAAAATCACAAATTAAAAAAAGAACTTGAGGAATTAAGATTACGTGTTGCTACATCAAGACCACAAGACAATAAAAACTTTTCTTCAAATAATTCAAGCAGTGCTTCAAATAATGTAGATATTTTAAAACGTATTTCAAACCTTGAAAAAGCAGTATTCGGTAAATAAAATTTTTACTTATTTCGTATAAATTTTATGACTTTACACTTAAAATTATGTTATAATCTCAAAAGTGATATTTCGGGTAATCGCTATAGCAATATAGAGGAAAGTCCATGCTCACACAATCTGAGATGATTGTAGTGTTCGTGCTTGATGAAACAATAAATCAAGGCATTAATTTGACGGCAATGAAATAACCTAAGTCATTTGATATGGTTAGAATAGTTTGAAAGTGCCACAGTGACGTAGCTTTTATAGAAATATAAAAGGTGGAACGCGGTAAACCCCTCGAGTGAGCAATCCAAATTGGGTAGGAGCACTTGTTTAGCGGAATTCAACGTATAAACGAGACGATTTTTACGCGAAAGTAAAAATATGTAGACAGATGGTTACCACCGACGTACCAGTGTAACTAGTACACATTATGAGTACAACGGAACAGAACATGGCTTACAGAAATATCATCACTAGTTTAGCTCTCCCATTTATGGAGAGCTTTTTTAATTGAAATCATAATTGATTTAGAATAATTTATTACAATATACACTTTACATTTATGGTTTTCCGCTTCAAAATTAAATTAATTAATACTTATAAATATTAAATTATACATATATTGATTCAATAAATTAAAAGGAGACTCGGTCATGTTTCAATTATTAGCAGTATGTCCAATGGGATTAGAAGCAGTTGTAGCTAAAGAAATACAAGAATTAGGTTACGATACACAAGTAGAAAACGGTCGTATCTTTTTTGAAGGTGATGAAAGTGCTATTGTTAGATGTAACTTATGGTTACGTACCGCAGACCGAATAAAAATTGTAATGGGTCGATTCAATGCTACTACTTTCGACGAATTATTTGAGCAAACAAAGTCATTACCATGGGAGACCGTAATTGACAAAGAAGGTAATTTCCCTGTTCAAGGGCGGAGTGTAAAATCAACATTATACAGTGTACCTGACTGCCAAGCAATTACTAAAAAGGCTATAGTAGAACGACTTAAGCATGCTCATCAAGAAAAAGGATGGCTAAGTGAAACAGGCGCCAAATATCCTGTAGAAGTAGCAATATTAAAAGATAATGTATTATTGACCATTGATACTGCTGGTTCTGGACTCAACAAGCGAGGTTATCGCATTGCTCAAGGTGAAGCACCCATTAAAGAAACATTGGCAGCAAGCCTCATTCGTTTAGCAAATTGGAATGGTAACACACCTTTAATTGATCCTTTCTGTGGTTCAGGCACCATTGCTATTGAAGCATGTCTTATTGCACAAAATATTGCTCCTGGTTTTAATAGGGATTTTGTATCTGAACAATGGAATATGATGCCACCTAATATTTATGACAAATTTCGTGATGAAGCTGATCAATTGGCTGACTATGATAAAGACATACAAGTATATGCTTCTGATATTGATCCAGAAATGATTGAAATTGCAAAACGTAATGCAGAAGAAGTTGGTCTCGGAGATATCATACAGTTCAATGTTAAAGATGTGAATACTTTGTCTATTGATACCGACATGCCTGTAGCACTTGTTGGCAATCCACCGTATGGTGAAAGAATTGGAGATCGTGAAGAAGTTGAAGAAATGTATCGTTATATAGGTACACTTTTGAAACAACATCCTCATTTATCGGCCTATATATTAACAAGTAACAAAGAATTTGAATACTTAGTTAATCGAAAAGCGACTAAAAGACGTAAGTTGTTCAACGGGTATATTGAATGTACGTACTATCAGTATTGGGGTAAAAAGCAAAGTAATAAAAATTAAATTTTACATTTTATAATACTTGTGTAATTATAGTAATTATTCAAGTACTATTTATTCGCACTCTTATCTTGACTGTAGTACAGTTAAATAGGAGTGTTTAATTTTATTAAAAAATAAGTCATATACTAAAAATGTATCATATTTTAATTAGAAAGGGGCTTTTAAATATGAAGACTGTTTTGATTGTAGGCGCAAATGGTAGAGTATCTATCGAAGCGACAAAAATTTTCCTAGAGAACTCAAGATTTAATGTTGATTTATTTTTGAGAAATGCGCATCGTATACCTGATTACGCCTCTAATAGAATTAAAGTTTATGAGGGAGACGCTAAAAATATTGAGGATTTAGAAAGTGCTTTAAACAATGTTGATGTTGTTTTCGCAAGTTTATCAGGATCACTTGATAAACAAGCTGAAACTATCGTAAAAGCCATGGATAACAAAAATGTTAAGAGACTGATTTTTGTAGCAGCACCTGGTATTTATGATGAACTACCAGAACCATTCAATCAATGGAATAAAGAACAATTTGGCGAAAAATTGAATCGCTACCGCAAAGCATCTGATATTATAGAAAATTCAGATTTAGATTACACCATAATACGTCCAGGCTGGCTTACAGATAAAAATGAAAATGTATATGAGATCACAGCAAAGAACGAAACATTTAAAGGTACTGAAGTATCACGTAAAAGTGTAGCATCTTTAGCAGTACAAATTGCCAAAAACCCAGAACTACACTCTAAAGAAAATATTGGTGTGAATAAACCTAATACAGAAGGTAATAAACCTGCTTGGTTCAATTAGTATAAAGTTTGTATCTACATGCATGGGTTTTAAATCAATATTATGATAGAATTTGAAATAGATAAATAAGCTTAAATTTAGGGCAAGTCATCATGGCTGCCTTATTTTTTTGAATTTATTGCTAATTATCATAAAATAAATTGTACAATATTACTTAAATTCAAACAGGGGAATATCTTTCATTCAATTATAAAAACAAGATAGAATTCATTTATTATACTTCTAATATCTTTGATGAAAGTCACAATAATCATTTAGCTACAGATACTTTTCATTTAAATTTAATTTACCTTTCAAATAATTTTGAATTCTGATTTTGTTACTTTAATCAAGTAAAAATACTGTGATTTATCACTGAACTAAAGGGGTAATACTTATGGCAATAAATGAACAATTAGATACTTTATATAAATTAAAAAAAGAATTGGAAAAATCTAATAACAGAACTTTAATTAATACCATTAATCAAGTAATAAAAAAAGTTTATTTAAATCAATACACCGCAACATTTGTAGGACATTTCTCAGCTGGAAAATCAACGTTAATTAATTTGTTATTAGAACAAGATATACTACCAAGTTCTCCAGTACCAACAACGAGCAATACAGCTATCGTTTCAGTAGCCAAGGAAGACGAAATCATTGCCAATCTTACGCAACAACAATATACAAAATTAAAAACGTACAACGATGTTAAACAAATGAATCGACAAAATGTCGATGTAGAATCGATAGAAATTAATTTTCCATCAAACAAATTTAATCTAGGGTTTACATTTCAAGATACACCAGGTGTTGACTCTAACGTTGCAACGCATCAGTCGAGTACTGAGCAATTTATGTATACAAGTAACTTGTTGTTTTATACAGTAGACTATAATCATGTCCAATCAGCGTTGAACTTTAAATTTATGAAACGTATTAATGAAGCTGGTATACCAATTATTTTTGTGATTAATCAGATTGATAAACATAATGAAGAAGAAATTACATTTGAAACTTTTAAATCAAGAGTCGAAAAATCAATCAAAGACTGGGATATCAAACTTCAAGATACTTATTACGTTTCAAAGTTTGATCATCCACAGAATGAAATTGACAAACTTTCAAATTTTCTAGTATTTATGGATCAACATCGTGAATCAACAGAGGACTATGTTAATAGAACAATTCAATTCATTACCGATGCACAATACATATACATTCAAAATGAAATGCAATCTATTCTTGACACCCTTCAAATTAATGAAGAACAATTCGAGGAAGCATATATTCAATTTCAACAAAATCAAGAAGTCAGCGCAGAAGCACAATTGCTCAATGACTCTAATCAATTGTTTAATTATTTAAAACAGAAGCGTAAAGATATACTAGATAATGCTTATATCATGACGTACGATATGCGTGAATCTTTACGGAATTATTTAGAAAGCATGGCAACTGATTTTAAAGTGAATGGATTTTTTAATAAAAAGAAGAAAAAAGAAGAAGAACAAATCAAACGACTTAATGAGGCGACCACTCAATTGCAAGAGAAAGTTAATCAACAAGTACGACAACCACTTCGTGAAGATATGTCATTTTTAACTAGATTCATAAATAAACATGCTGTGAATGAAAAAATACTAAATCAAGATTATGACGTCGTTCCGTCACTTATATCAGAGCTATATCAAACTCAAACGAGCATTAGCAACACATACGTTTTAACATTTTCAGATGAAGTTATAAAAGCTTTGAATAAAAAAATAGAAAATGAGTCAACGCCACTATTTGAAGAAGCTGTCAATCATGTACAAGTTAATGAATTATCGAATGATGAAAATGAAGATAGGTATGAATATGATAGATACATTGAACTTAACACATTAAAGGATTCGCTTACATCCCACAACTACAAACATTACTATATCCATTTAGACGATTCTTTAGATAAATTAATTGGAAGAACAGAGACTCATTTTGAACTTAAACAAGAAAATTCGACTGCTTATCATCGTAAACATGAGACACAACATCGTAAAGAGTTTGTTACATCTAATCAAGATATTAAGCGTGCATTAGATATCGTTAAAGATGTACCATTATTTGATCGCACTAAACAAGATATCTACGATACCATTCTGAGACTCGATAATCAAATAACAAAAGTAGGTGTTTTTGGTACATTTAGCGCAGGTAAAAGCAGCTTAATCAACGCTCTACTAGGTGATAACTATTTAGTTAGTTCTCCTAATCCAACAACAGCGGCAACGACGGAATTATCATATGGTAAAGAGAGTCAAATCACATTAAAATCTAAAGAGCAATTACTAGAGGAAGTTAATCATGTACTAGAATTTTATGAAATATCGTTTAACACCTTAGACAACTTTATTGAGAGCGATTTAGAGAAGTTAAAATCGAAACTAGAAAAGAACCAACTTGCATTTATTAGTGCAATTGAGAAACATTATGAAATGTACACGTCAATGCTAGAACATTCACTTATACACACAGTATCGCTTGAAGAAATTAAAAAGTGGAGTGCCGAGGATGAGTATGCCACTTTCGTGAAAACTGTACACCTTAAGCTACCTTTAGATTGGCTTAAGGGTAAAATCATTATTGATTCACTGGGTTTACATTCCAATAATCAAAGACACACGAATGAAACTGAACAAATTCTCACTTCTTCTGACCTTATTTTGTATGTAACTTACTTCAATCATTCATTTACAGATAACGACAAAGCCTTTATCGAACATATGAAAGATATGAATCAATTAAATGAAAATCAAGCTTTTAAAATGATAATTAATGCGGTTGACCTAGCTGAAGATAAACAGGATATACAAGCCGTTGAGGATTATGTTGCAGATGCACTGGGGCAAGTTAACTTACACTCTGATATATATAGTGTTTCAAGTCGTCAAAGTTTAAATGGGAATAACATTGGCATAAATGAATTAAGAGAAAGTATACAATACTTTGCAAAGGTTGAATCTAGAACAATTTTAGAGCAGCAGATGACTTATCAATTGCAACAAATGAATAACTCCTTTAAAAAAATGATTAAAGATTTTCACGATGACAACGCAAAATTATCAGCTAGACAACATAAATTAAATCACTATAAAAACCAAACCCTATTAAATCAAGAGTTGATTGATACAACTGCACAACGTACTTTCAATGAAGTAGAAGAACAAGTATATCATCTAAATGAACGGTTAAAACTACAACTTTTAGATGAGGTTAAATCTGTGTTTAATAGTCAGATGACACAAAATAACGACTTTAATGAGGAAAAGAAAATTTCAACTAAAATATATTTAGATCAAATTCATCAACGCTTATTCTTAGAGCAATCACTTATCACAGAAAGGATTAAAAAATATTTTAATTCACAACTAGAAGAACAAATCCTACCAGTCATGAAAAAGTTAAATCAGATTCATGTTTTTATAAATGCAAAATTTAATGTTGAGCCATCACTCGTTGATACGGCGTTACTTCAAATTGAACTTAATTCAATGTTGCAATCACTACCAAAACAGTTAACTAAACGTAAAATAGTTAATCCAAAGTCGCAAAAGGATATTCAAGCACACATAGCTAATCAAACTCTTGAATTATTGCAAGATGATTTGAACTCATTGCGTCGACAATTAAATGATTATATCCATGAGATGACTCAACTTGCCGAACATCAATTTCAAATGTTGGAGAGTTCCATTCAACAACAAATTGATGAGTTACTTTCATTCACTATCGATGATACATTAATACAACAACTAGAATTGAAAACGACACAATTAGACAATATTTTATAGTAGAAAGAAGGATTAAATATGCCTCAAAGGGTATTGCTCGTTGATGGAATGGCTTTATTATTTAGACATTTTTATGCAACAAGCTTACACAATCAATTTATGTACAATTCTAAAGGAATTCCTACAAATGGTATTCAAGGTTTTGTAAGACACATTTTTAGCGCTATCAAAGAAATCGAACCCACTCACGTAGCAGTTTGTTGGGATATGGGGCAAGAAACATTCAGAAATGAATTGTATGATGGTTATAAACAAAATCGCCCAGCACCTCCTGATGAACTTATTCCTCAATTTGATTATGTTAAAGAAATATCCCATCAGTTTGGTTTTGTAAATGTTGGTAAGCGTAATTATGAAGCTGATGATATTATTGGTAGTTTAGCTGAAACATATTCACAAGAACATGAAGTTTATATCATTACCGGAGACCGAGACTTACTCCAATGCATTAATCATAATGTAGAAGTTTGGCTTATAAAAAAAGGTTTTACAATCTATCAACGTTACACGCTTGATCGTTTCATTGATGAATACGGGCTTAATCCTCAACAATTAATAGATGTTAAAGCTTTTATGGGTGATACAGCAGATGGCTATTCTGGTGTAAAAGGGATAGGTGAAAAAACAGCAATTAAATTGATTCAAAATCATGGAACTGTCGAAAATGTAGTGAACAATTTATCATCACTAACTCCCGCTCAACAGAAAAAAATAACAAATAATTTAAATCATCTGCATTTATCAAAGTCACTCGCAGAAATATATACGAAAGTTCCAATCGAAACAGACAAACTTTTTGAAGAGATGACATATGCTCATACACTAAATGAGATTTTATCCATTTGTAATGAACATGAACTATACGTTTCAAGTAAATATATTGCAAGTCACCTCTAACCATAAACCAATGAACATTTCATTTAGATATTGTTCATTGGTTTTTTTAATATCAATTAGCATCTCCATCAAAAATATAAATATTTTATTAAAACTTCGTGAATTAATTTCACAAAGTTATCTTAAAGTGATATTATTGTTTAGAACAAATAAATTGTTGTTCAAAATGCTATTGTGATAAATGAAGAGCAAACCGAAATCAAACGGTCGGAACATCTGCTCTTTTTTATTGAGCAAATGTATAAGTTATTCATTGTCAAAATTATCAAAATTAAATACGTATAATTTTCAAATCACATCAAACAACAAAGAAAAAACATCAAGAATAGGAGTGGCAATAGCTTTGAATAATCGTGATAAATTACAAAAATTTAGTATCCGAAAATACGCAATTGGAACATTTTCTACTGTGATTGCAACACTTGTATTCATGGGTATCAATCCAAACCATGCAAGTGCCGACGAGTTGAATCAAAATCAAAAGTTAATTAAACAATTAAATCAAACAGATGATGATTCGAATACGCATAATCAAGAAATCAAAAATAACAAGCAAAATTCAGCTGGTCAGACTGAATCATTTCCTTCATCAACTAGTCATAATCAAGCAAATGCAAGATTGTCGGATCAAGTCAAAGACCCTAATGAAACTTCGCAACAATTACCTACAAATGTTTCTGATGATAGTATCAATCAATCGCATAGTGAAACAAATATGAATAACGAACCATTGCAAGTTGATAACAGTACTATGCAAGCACATAGTAAAAAAGTAAGCGATAGCAATGGAAATACTTCTGGAAATGAACATCATAAACTAACAGAAAATGTACTTGCGGAAAGCCGAGCAAGTAAAAATGACAAAGAAAAAGAGAATCTACAAGAGAAAGATAAACCACAGCAAGTACAGCCACCATTAGATAAAAATGCATTACAAGCTTTTTTTGACGCATCATATCACAATTACAGAATGATTGATAGAGATCGTGCGGATACAACAGAATATCAAAAAGTCAAATCTGCTTTTGATTACCTCAATGACTTACTAGGTAATAATCAAAATATTCCTTCAGAACAGCTTGTTTCGGCATATCAACAATTAGAGAAAGCATTAGAACTTGCACGTACGTTACCACAACGATCTACTACAGAAAAGCGTGGTAGAAGAAGTACGAGAAGTGTTGTTGAGGAACGATCATCAAGAAGCGATTACTTAGATGCAAGAACTGAATATTATGTTTTAAAAGACGATGATGATTCTGGTTTCCCTCCTGGTACTTTCTTCCATGCTTCAAATAGAAGATGGCCTTATAATTTACCAAGATCTAAGAATATCTTACGTGCTTCTGATGTACAAGGTAATGCTTATATCACTACAAAACGACTCAAAGATGGATATCAGTGGGATATTTTATTTAATAGTAATCATAAAGGTCATGAATATATGTACTATTGGTTTGGACTTCCCAGTGATCAAACACCAACTGGTTCTGTAACTTTCACCATTATTAACCGTGATGGTACAAGTACATCTACTGGTGGAGTGGGATTTGGATCAGGTGCACCATTACCTCAATTTTGGAGATCAGCAGGTGCTATTAATTCTAGTGTAGCGAATGATTTTAAACATGGCTCCGCCACAAATTATGCATTTTATGATGGTGTTAATAATTTTTCTGACTTTGCTAGAGGGGGAGAATTATATTTCGACAGAGATGGAGCTACAAAAACTAATAAATATTATGGCGATGAAAACTTCGCAATGTTAAATAGTGAGAAACCAGATCAAATAAGAGGATTAGATACAATATATAGTTTTAAAGGTAGTGGTGATGTAAGTTATCGTATTTCATTTAAAACTCAAGGAGCTCCAACTGCAAGATTGTATTATGCTGCTGGCGCGCGTTCTGGTGAATATAAACAAGCAACGAATTATAACCAACTCTATGTCGAACCTTATAAGAATTATCGAAATCGAGTACAGTCAAATGTCCAAGTTAAAAATCGTACACTTCATTTAAAAAGAACAATCAGACAATTCGATCCTACATTACAGAGAACTACTGATGTTCCTATTTTGGATAGTGACGGTTCCGGAAGTATTGATTCGGTATACGACCCATTAAGTTATGTAAAGAATGTGACTGGTACAGTCCTAGGTATTTATCCATCTTATCTTCCTTATAATCAGGAAAGATGGCAGGGAGCTAATGCAATGAATGCCTATCAAATTGAAGAACTTTTTTCACAAGAAAATCTTCAAAATGCAGCACGTTCAGGCCGTCCAATTCAATTTCTTGTAGGTTTTGATGTTGAAGATAGCCATCATAACCCTGAAACTCTTTTACCAGTAAATTTATATGTAAAACCTGAGTTAAAACATACAATTGAGTTATATCACGATAATGAAAAACAAAATAGAAAGGAATTTTCAGTATCGAAACGAGCGGGCCATGGTGTTTTCCAAGTAATGAGTGGAACGCTTCATAACACTGTAGGATCAGGAATATTACCTTATCAACAAGAGATACGTATCAAACTTACTAGTAATGAACCAATTAAAGATAGTGAATGGTCTATTACAGGATATCCTAACACGCTTACATTACAAAACGCTGTAGGTAGAACAAATAATGCTACTGAAAAAAACTTAGCTCTTGTTGGTCATATTGATCCAGGAAATTATTTCATCACTGTTAAGTTTGGTGATAAAGTAGAACAATTTGAAATTAGATCAAAACCAACACCACCAAGAATCATTACAACTGCTAATGAATTACGTGGAAATCCTAACCACAAGCCTGAAATAAGAGTAACAGATATACCTAATGATACTACTGCTAAAATCAAACTTGTGATGGGTGGAACCGATGGTGATCATGATCCAGAAATAAATCCATATACTGTCCCTGAAAACTACACAGTAGTTGCAGAAGCATACCATGATAATGATCCAAGTAAAAATGGGATCTTAACATTCCGTTCATCAGACTACCTTAAAGATCTACCATTAAGCGGTGAATTAAAGGCAATTGTTTATTACAATCAATATGTACAATCAAACTTTAGTAATAGCGTTCCGTTTAGTAGTGATACAACACCACCTACAATTAATGAACCAGCAGGACTAGTTCATAAGTATTACAGAGGAGATCATGTAGAAATTACTCTTCCAGTCACTGATAATGCTGGCGGTTCAGGTTTAAGAGATGTAAACGTCAATTTACCTCAAGGTTGGACAAAATCTTTTACAATCAATCCTAATAATAATACTGAGGGTACGCTTAAGTTAATCGGTAATATACCTAGTAATGAAGCATATAATACGACATATCATTTCAATATAACTGCAACTGATAATTCTGGAAATACAACAAATCCAGCTAAAACCTTTATTTTAAATGTTGGTAAGTTGGCTGATGATTTAAATCCAGTCGGATTATCTAGAGATCAACTACAATTAGTGACAGACCCTTCTTCATTATCTAATTCCGAACGAGAAGAGGTAAAAAGAAAAATAAGTGAAGCAAATGCTAATATAAGATCATATTTATTACAAAATAACCCAATACTCGCTGGAGTAAATGGCGACGTTACATTTTATTATAGAGATGGTTCTGTAGATGTTATTGATGCTGAAAATGTAATCACATATGAGCCCGAAAGAAAATCCATTTTCAGTGAAAATGGTAATACAAATAAAAAAGAAGCAGTAATCACTATTGCTAGAGGACAAAACTATTCCATTGGTCCAAACTTGAGAAAATATTTCTCATTAAGTAATGGTTCGGATTTACCTAATAGAGATTTCACCTCTATATCAGCTATTGGATCTTTACCTTCATCGAGTGAAATTAGTCGACTCAATGTTGGAAATTATAACTATAGAGTTAATGCTAAAAACGCTTATCATAAGACTCAACAAGAACTTAATTTAAAACTTAAAATAGTAGAGGTTAATGCACCTACTGGTAATAATCGTGTATATAGAGTTAGTACTTATAATTTAACTAATGATGAAATCAATAAAATCAAACAAGCATTTAAAGCAGCTAATTCTGGACTTAATTTAAACGATAACGATATCACTGTTTCGAATAACTTCGATCATAGAAATGTTAGTAGTGTGACAGTAACTATACGTAAGGGCGATTTGATAAAAGAGTTTTCATCAAATCTCAATAATATGAATTTCTTACGTTGGGTTAATATAAGGGATGATTATACCATTTCGTGGACTTCTAGTAAGATTCAAGGTAGAAATACAGATGGTGGATTAGAATGGTCACCAGATCATAAATCACTTATTTATAAATATGATGCAACATTAGGTAGACAAATAAATACTAATGACGTGTTAACTTTACTTCAAGCAACAGCTAAAAGTTCAAATTTACGTTCAAATATTAATAGTAATGAAAAACAGTTAGCAGAACGAGGTGCTAATGGGTATTCTAAATCTATAATTAGAGATGATGGTGAGAGATCTTATTTACTTAACTCAAATCCTATTCAAGTATTAGACTTAGTAGAACCAGAAAACGGTTACGGTGGACGACAAGTCAGTCATTCTAACGTTGTATATAATGAAAAAAATTCTACTATCGTAAATGGTCAGGTTCCAGAAGCTAATGGGGCATCCGCTTTTAATATTGATAAAGTTGTTAAAGCTAATGCGGCAAATAATGGTATTATGGGTGTTATCTATAAGGCACAATTATACTTAGCACCATACAGTCCAAAAGGTTACATTGAAAAATTAGGCCAAAATTTAAGCAATACCAATAACGTGATTAATGTTTATTTTGTGCCTTCTGATAAAGTAAATCCTAGTATAACTGTAGGTAATTACGACCATCATACGGTATATTCTGGTGAAAGATTTAAAAATACTATCAATGTAAATGATAATTATGGATTAAATACAGTAGCTTCTACAAGTGATAGTGCAATTACTATGACCAGAAACAACAACGAGTTAGTAGGTCAGGCTCCTAATGTTACTAATAGCACAAATAAAATTGTAAAAGTTAAAGCCACAGATAAAAGTGGAAATGAAAGTATTGTTTCTTTCACAGTAAATATAAAACCATTAAACGAGAAATATAGAATAACAACTTCATCAAGCAATCAAACACCAGTGAGAATTAGTAATATTCAAAACAATGCTAACCTTTCAATTGAAGATCAAAATAGAGTAAAATCTTCACTCAGCATGACTAAAATTTTAGGTACAAGAAATTATGTCAACGAGTCAAATAATGACGTTCGTAGTCAAGTTGTAAGTAAAGTAAATAGAAGTGGAAACAATGCTACAGTTAATGTTACAACTACATTTTCTGATGGCACAACTAATACAATAACTGTTCCAGTTAAACATGTGTTATTAGAGGTTGTACCTAATACTAGAACAACAGTAAGAGGACAACAATTTCCAACCGGCAAAGGAACTTCCCCGAATGATTTCTTTAGTTTAAGAACGGGAGGTCCAGTTGATGCGAGAATAGTTTGGGTTAATAATCAGGGTCCCGATATAAACAGTAATCAAATTGGTAGAGATTTAACATTACATGCTGAAATATTCTTTGATGGTGAAACAACACCAATTAGAAAAGATACGACTTACAAACTTAGTCAATCTATTCCAAAGCAAGTATATGAAACAACTATCAATGGTCGATTTAATTCATCAGGCGATGCATATCCAGGAAATTTTGTTCAAGCAGTAAATCAATATTGGCCAGAACATATGGACTTCAGATGGGCTCAAGGATCAGGTACACCAAGTTCTCGTAATGCAGGTTCATTTACTAAAACAGTTACGGTAGCTTATCAAAACGGCCAAACTGAAAACATTAATGTACTATTCAAAGTCAAACCAAATAAACCTGTTATTGATAGTAATAGTGTGATTTCAAAAGGACAATTAAATGGCCAACAAATTTTAGTTCGAAATGTTCCACAAAATGCACAAGTCACTCTATATCAATCAAATGGAACTGTTATTCCTAATACAAATACAACTATAGATTCTAACGGTATAGCTACTGTAACAATTCAAGGCACTCTACCAACCGGAAATATTACTGCTAAAACCTCAATGACAAATAATGTAACGTACACTAAACAAAATAGTAGTGGAATTGCTTCAAATACAACTGAAGATATAAGTGTTTTTTCAGAAACAAGTGATCAAGTAAATGTTACCGCTGGCATGCAAGCTAAAAATGATGGTATTAAAATAATTAAAGGTACAAACTATAATTTTAATGACTTCAATAGTTTCATAAGTAATATACCAGCGCATTCTACTCTTACATGGAACGAGGAGCCTAATAGTTGGAAAAACAACATTGGTACTACAACAAAAACTGTTACGGTTACTCTACCTAATCATCAAGGTACTAGAACTGTAGATATTCCAATAACAATCTATCCAACAGTTACAGCTAAGAATCCAGTAAGAGATCATAAAGGGCGAAACTTAACCAATGGTACTGACGTTTATAATTATATTATTTTTGAAAATAATAACCGTCTTGGAGGAACAGCTTCTTGGAAAGACAATCGTCAACCTGATAAAAACATAGCCGGTGTACAAAATTTAACTGCACTTGTTAATTATCCTGGCATATCTACACCATTAGAAGTTCCTGTTAAAGTGTGGGTATATAATTTTGATTTCCCTCAACCTATCTACAAAATTCAAGTAGGTGATACATTCCCTAAAGGAACATGGGTAGGCTATTACAAACATCTTGAAAATGGTGAGGGATTACCAATAGATGGTTGGAGATTTTATTGGAACCAGCAAAGTACAGGAACTACTAGTGATCAATGGCAATCATTAGCATATACTAGAACTCCTTTTGTTAAAACTGGTACTTATGATGTCGTTAATCCTAGCAACTGGGGTGTTTGGCAAACATCACAATCAGCTAAATTTATAGTTACAAATGCTAAGCCTAATCAACCAATCATAACCCAGTCTAAAACTGGTGATGTAACAGTAACACCTGGTGCTGTGCGTAATATACTAATAAGTGGGACAAATGATTATATCCAAACATCTGCAGATAAGATTGTTATTAATAAAAACGGAAATAAATTAACTACATTTGTTAAGAATAATGATGGTCGTTGGATTGTAGAAACTGGATCACCTGACATAAACGGTATCGGCCCAACAAATAATGGAACAGCTATATCTTTAAGTCGATTAGCAGTTAGACCTGGCGATTCAATAGAAGCAATAGCGACTGAAGGTTCTGGAGAAACTATAAGTACTTCAGCAACTAGTGAAATTTATATTGTCAAAGCTCCACAACCTGAGCAAGTAGCAACTCATACTTATGATAATGGAACATTCGATATATTACCTGACAATTCACGTAATTCTTTAAATCCAACTGAACGTGTCGAAATCAGTTACACTGAAAAATTTAATGGCAATGAAACACAAAAATCATTCACAGTTACTAAAAATAACAACGGCAAATGGACGATAAATAATAAACCAAATTATGTCGAGTTCAATCAGGATAATGGTAAAGTTGTATTTTCAGCCAATACAGTTAAACCTAATTCTCAAATTACAATAACTCCAAAAGCAGGTCTGGGTAACACTGAAAACACAAATCCTACTGTAATTCAAGCACCTGCGCAACATACTTTAACAATCAATGAAATTGTTAAAGAACAAGGTCAAAATGTGACTAATGATGATATTAATAATGCGGTTCAAGTGCCAAATAAAAATAGAGTTACGATTAAACAAGGAAACACTCTTCCAACAAATTTAGCTGGTGGTAGTACATCGCATATTCCAGTAGTTATTTATTACAGTGACGGAAGTTCTGAAGAAGCTACTGAGACTGTTAGAACTAAAGTTAATAAAACCGAATTAATCAATGCACGTCGTCGACTAGATGAAGAAATTAGTAAAGAGAATAAAACACCATCAAGTATCAGAAACTTTGATCAAGCTCTGAATCGTGCTCAATCACAAATTAATACAGCTAAAAGTGAAGCTGACCAAGTTATAGGCACAGAATTTGCAACACCTCAACAAGTAAATTCAGCTTTATCTAAAGTTCAAGTGGCACAAAATAAAATAAATGATGCTAAAGCATTATTACAAAACAAGGCTGATAATAGTCAACTCGTGAGAGCAAAAGAACAATTACAACAAACGATTCAACCAGCCGCTTCAACTGATGGTATGACTCAAGATAGCACAAGGAACTATAACAATAAACGCCAAGCTGCTGAACAAGCAATACAACATGCAAATGACGTTATAAATAATGGAGACGCGACATCCCAACAAATTAATGATGCTAAAAATACAGTTGAACAGGCACAGAGAGAATATGCTGAAGCCAAAAGCAACTTACGTGCTGATAAGTCACAGTTACAAAGTGCTTATGATACGTTGAATAGAGATGTGTTAACAAATGATAAAAAGCCAGCATCTGTAAGACGCTATAATGAGGCCATTTCAAATATTAGAAGTGAATTAGATACAGCTAAAGCGGATGCAAGTAGTACTTTGCGAAACACTAATCCTTCCGTTGAACAAGTTAGAGACGCTTTAAATAAAATAAATACTGTTCAACCTAAACTGAATCAAGCAATTGCTTTACTTCAACCAAAAGAAAATAATTCAGAACTTGTACAAGCTAAAAAACGTTTACAAGACGCTGTAAATGACATACCTCAAACACAAGGTATGACCCAACAAACAATTAATAATTATAATGACAAACAACATGAAGCTGAAAGAGCACTTACATCTGCACAAAGAGTGATTGATAATGGGGATGCTACAACTCAAGAAATTACTTCTGAAAAATCTAAAGTAGAGCAAGCAATGCAAGCATTAACTAATGCTAAAAGTAGACTGAGAGCTGATAAGAATGAATTACAGACAGCATATAACAAATTAATTGAGAACGTATCTACCAACGGTAAAAAACCGGCGAGTATACGTCAATACGAAACAGCCAAAGCCAGAATACAAAATCAAATTAATGATGCTAAAAATGAAGCGGAGCGAATTTTAGGTAACGATAATCCACAAGTATCGCAAGTAACTCAAGCATTGAACAAAATCAAAGCTATTCAACCAAAATTAACCGAAGCAATCAACATGCTTCAAAACAAAGAAAATAATACAGAATTAGTCAATGCTAAAAACAGACTTGAAAATGCAGTAAATGATACAGATCCAACACACGGTATGACACAAGAAACAATTAATAATTACAACGCTAAAAAGCGAGAAGCTCAAGATGAAATACAAAAAGCGAACACGATTATTAATAATGGAGATGCTACCGCTCAAGATATTTCTTCTGAAAAATCTAAAGTAGAGCAAGTATTACAAGCATTACAAAATGCTAAGAATAACTTAAGAGCTGATAAAAGAGAATTACAGACTGCATACAATAAACTTATACAAAATGTAAATACTAATGGTAAGAAACCATCTAGTATTCAAAACTATAAGTCTGCAAGACGAAATATCGAAAACCAATATAATACCGCTAAAGACGAAGCTCATAATGTTCTTGAAAATACAAACCCTACTGTAAATGCAGTAGAGGATGCTCTACGTAAGATAAATGCAATTCAACCAGAGGTTACAAAAGCTATTAATATGCTTCAAGATAAAGAAGATAATAGCGAACTCGTCAGAGCAAAAGAAAGATTGGATCAAGCCATTAATAGTCAACCATCACTAAATGGTATGACTCAAGAATCTATTAATAATTACACAGCAAAACGTAGAGATGCACAAAATATAGCAAGTTCTGCTGAGACTATTATTAATAATGGGGATGCATCTATTGAACAAATAACAGAAAATAAAATTCGAGTTGAAGATGCAACTAATGCGCTTAATGAAGCAAAACAACATTTAACTGCAGATACAACTTCGTTAAAAACTGAAGTACGAAAATTAAGTAGGAGAGGCGACACAAACAACAAAAAACCTAGCAGTGTTAGTGCTTATAACAATACTATTCATTCGCTACAATCTGAAATTACACAGACTGAAAATAGAGCAAATGCTATCATCAATAAGCCTATTCGTTCTGTTGAAGAAGTAAATAATGCATTACATGAAGTAAACCAATTGAACCAACGCTTAACAGATACGATTAACTTACTACAACCTTTAGCGAATAAAGAAAGCTTAAAAGAAGCTCGTAATCGACTTGAAAGTAAAATTAATGAAACCGTTCAAACAGAAGGTATGACTCAACAATCTGTTGAAAATTATAATCAAGCTAAAATAAAAGCTCAAAATGAATCTAGTATTGCACAAAATCTTATTGATAATGGTGATGCATCTGATCAAGAAGTTTCTACAGAAATAGAAAAATTAAATCAAAAGCTGTCTGAATTAACAAATTCAATCAATCACTTAACAGTTAATAAAGAACCTTTAGAAACTGCTAAAAATCAATTACAAGCAAATATTGACCAAAAACCTAGCACTGATGGTATGACTCAACAATCTGTACAAAGCTATCAACGTAAATTACAAGAAGCTAAAGATAAAATAAATTCAATTAATAATGTCTTAGCGAACAATCCAGATGTTAGTGCCATCAGAACAAACAAAGTTGAAGCAGAACAAATCAATAACGAGTTAACACAAGCGAAACAAGGTCTTACTGTTGATAAACAACCATTGATTAATGCAAAAACTGCTTTGCAACAAAGTCTAGATAATCAACCAAATACAACTGGTATGACTCAAGCAACAATTCAAACTTATAACGCTAAACGTCAAAAAGCTGAGCAAGCTATTCAAAAGGCAAATAAAGTAATTGAAAACGCTCAACCAAGTGTACAACAAGTGTCTGATGAGATATCTAAGGTAGAGCAAGCACTCAATGAATTGAACAACGCCAAATCAGCGCTTAGAGCTGATAAACAAGAATTACAGCATGCATATGACCAGTTGATTCAACCAACGGATTTAAATAATAAGAAACCAGCTACTATCAATGCGTACAATCAAAGATATCAACAATTTAGTAATGAATTGAACAATACTAAAACAAATGCTGACCGAATTTTAAAAGAGCAAAACCCAAGTGTAGCTGACGTCAACAATGCACTAAATAAAGTAAGAGAAGTACAACAAAAATTAAACGAAGCCAGAGCACTTTTAGAAAATAAAGAAAACAACGACGAACTAGTTCGAGCAAAAGAGCAACTTCAACAAGCAGTTGATCAAGTTCCTTCAACTGAAGGAATGACGCGACAAACTAAAGATGATTACAATTCAAAACAACAAGCTGCTCAACAAGAAATAACAAAAGCACAACAAGTTATCGATAATGGCGATGCGACTACACAACAAATTTCTAACGCAAAAACAAATGTTGAACGCGCTTTAGAAGCATTAAATAATGCAAAAACTGGTTTAAGAGCAGACAAAGAGGAACTTCAAAATGCATATAATCAATTAACTCAAAATATTGATACGAGCGGTAAAACGCCATCAAGTATTAAGAAATACAATGAAGCTAAGTCTCGTATTCAATCTCAAATTGATTCAGCTAAAAATGAAGCAAACAGTGTTTTAACAAATGACAATCCTCAAGTATCACAAGTGACTGCTGCGTTAAACAATATAAAAGCCGTTCAAACTGAACTAGATAAAGCAATCGCATTATTACAGAATAAAGAAAACAATGATGCATTAGTTCAAGCAAAACAACGACTTGAACAAATTGTTAATGAAGCAGATCCAACACAAGGCATGACAACAGATACTGCTAATAGCTATAAATCCAAAAAACGTGAAGCTGAAGTTGAAATACAAAAGGCTCAACAAATCATTAACAATGGCGATGCCACTGAACAACAAATTACTAACGAAACAAATAGAGTAAATCAAGCGATTAATGCATTAAATAAAGCTAAAAACGATTTACGTGCTGATAAGTCTCAATTAGAACACGCTTATAACCAACTAATACAAAATATTGATACAAATAATAAAAAACCTGCAAGTATTCAACAATACCAAGCTGCTCGACAAGCCATTGAGACACAATACAATAAAGCTAAATCAGAAGCACATCAAATTCTTGAAAATGGTAACCCTTCAGTTAATGAAGTAGCACAAGCATTACAAAAAGTTGAAGCCGTACAACTTAAAGTTAATGACGCGATTCATATGCTTCAAGATAAAGAAGATAACAGTGCACTTGTCACAGCAAAAAATCAACTTCAACAAGCAGTTAATGATCAACCATTAACAACAGGTATGACTCAAGCTTCTATTAATAACTATGAAGCTAAGAGAAATGAGGCTCAAAGTGCTATCAGAAATGCAGAATCTGTCATCATCAATGGCGATGCATCAGCAAAACAAATTTCAGACGAGAAATCTAAAGTTGAACAAGCACTAGCACATTTGAATGAGGCTAAACAACAATTGACTGCAGACACGAGTCAATTACAAACAGCTGTTCAACAATTAAACCGAAGAGGCGATATAAATAATAAAAAGCCAAGAAGTATCAGTGCATATAATAAAGCAATTCAATCATTAGAAACACAAATTACGTCTGCTAAAGATAATGCCAACGCAGTGATACAAAAACCTATACGTACTGTTCAAGAAGTAAATAATGCATTACAACAAGTGAATCAGTTGAATCAACAATTAACTGAAGCAATTAGTCAACTTCAGCCACTATCAAATAATGATGCATTAAAAGCTGCAAGATTAGAGTTAGAAAATAAAATAAATCAAACAGTACAAACTGACGGTATGACGCAACAATCTGTAGACGCTTATCAAAACGCTAAACGTGAAGCCCAAAATGAATCTAACACTGCTTTAGCATTAATTAATAATGGTGATGCCACTGAACAACAAATTACAACTGAAACAGACCGAGTTAATCAGCAAACTACAAACTTAACTCAAGCAATCAATGGGTTAACAGTTAATAAAGAACCATTAGAAACCGCAAAAACAGCGTTACAAAATAACATCGACCAAGTACCTAGTACAGATGGTATGACTCAGCAATCAGTTGCTAATTATAATCAAAAACTACAAATAGCTAAAAACGAAATTAACACAATTAATAACGTTTTAGCTAACAATCCTGATGTTAATGCAATTAGAACAAATAAAGCAGAAGCGGAACGAATCAGTAATGATTTAACACAAGCTAAGAATAACTTACAAGTTGATACTCAACCTTTAGAAAAAATAAAAAGACAACTACAAGATGAAATTGATCAAGGTACTAACACAGATGGAATGACTCAAGATTCAGTGGATAACTATAATGATAGCTTAAGTGCAGCAATTATAGAAAAAGGCAAAGTAAATAAATTACTTAAACGTAATCCGACAGTAGCACAAGTTAAAGAAAGCGTTGCTAATGCACAACAAGTTATACAAGATTTACAAAATGCTCGTAATTCACTTGTTCCAGACAAAACTCAACTTCAAGAAGCTAAAAATAGATTAGAAAATAGTATTAACCAACAAACAGATACTGACGGTATGACTGAAGATTCACTTAATAATTACAATGATAAATTAACTAAAGCTAGACAAAATCTTGAAAAAATCACTCAAGTTTTAAACGGCCAACCTACAGTAGCTGAAATAAGACAGAACACTAGCGAAGCTAATAGTCATACACAAGCGTTAGACACTGCTCGTTCTCAACTTACATTAAATAGAGAGCCATATATCAATCATATAAATAATGAAAGTCATTTAAATAACGTGCAAAAAGATAATTTTAAAGCTCAAGTTAACTCAGCACCTAATTATAATGCTTTAGAAACGATTAAAAACAAGGCAGATACTTTAAATCAATCTATGACAGAATTAAGTGAAAGTATTGCAGATTACGAAAATCAAAAACAACAAGAAAATTATTTAGATGCATCTAACAATAAACGTCAAGACTATGACAATGCAGTCAATGCGGCTAAAGGAATTCTCAACCAAACTCAAAGTCCGACTATGGGTGTTGATGTGATTAATCAAAAAGCTGAAGAAGTAAAACGTACTAAAGATGCTCTTGACGGAAATCATAGATTAGAAGAAGCTAAACAACTAGCAATAGCTCATTTAAATACCTTAAATGATTTAAACGATGCTCAGCGACAAGCTTTAACTGATACTATAAATCACTCTCCAAACATCAATTCAGTAAATCAAGCTAAAGATAAAGCTAATACTGTTAACACAGCAATGACTCAACTGAAACAAACTATTGCTAACTATGACAATGAATTGCATGACGGCAATTACATTAATGCAGATAAAGACAAACAAGATGCTTACAATAACGCTGTTACCAATGCTAAACAACTGATTAGTCAATCTGATGCTAATCAAGCTCAACTTGATCCAGCTGAAATTAATAAAGTTACACAAAGAGTCAATACGACTAAAAATGATTTAAATGGTAATGACAAATTAGTTGAAGCTAAAAGGGATGCTAATACAACCATCGATGGTTTAACTTATCTAAATGAAGCTCAACGTAACAAAGCTAAAGAAAATGTAGGCAAAGCTTCTACAAAAACAAATATTGCGAGTCAGTTACAAGATTACAATCAGTTGAATACTGCTATGCAAGCATTACGTAACAGTGTGAACGATGTTAACAACGTCAAAACGGGCAGCAATTATATAAATGAAGATAATGGTCCAAAAGAAGCTTACAATCAAGCTGTTACTCATGCTCAAACATTGATAAATGCACAATCTAACCCTGAAATGAGCCGTGACGTAGTAAATCAAAAAACACAAGCAGTAGATACTGCCCATCAGAATTTAAACGGACAACAAAAGTTAGAACAAGCACGAAATAGTGCTAATACAGAAATCAATGACTTACCAAACTTAACTAATGATCAAAAAGCTAAAGAAAAGGAACTGGTAAATAGTAAACAAACTCGTACGGAAGTACAAGAACAACTTAATCAAGCTAAGGCGCTAGATGGTTCTATGGGCACTTTAAAATCACTCGTTGCTAAGCAGCCTGAAGTACAAAGAACAAGCAACTATATTAACGAGGATCAACCTGAACAATCTGCATACAATGATGCCATTACAATGGGACAAACTATAATTAATAAAACAGCTGATCCAGTACTTGATAAAACTTTAGTTGATAACGCAGTTAGTAACATTTCAACCAAAGAGAATGCACTACATGGTGAACAAAAATTAGCAACTGCTAAAACGGAAGCAATTAATGCACTTAATACATTAGCTGATTTAAACACTCCTCAGAAAGAGTCTATTAAAACAGCTATTAACACTGCTCATACAAGAACTGATATAACTGCAGAGCAAAGTAAAGCAAATCAAGTAAATAGTGCAATGCACACGTTGAGACAAAACATTTCTGACAACGAATCAGTAACAAACGAAAGTAAGTATATTAACGCTGAACCCGAAAAACAACATACGTTTACTGAGGCTCTAAATAACGCTAAAGAAATTGTTAATGAACAACAAGCCACTCTTGATGCCAATTTAATTAATCAGAAAGCACAAGCGATTCTCACTACTAAGAATGCTTTAGACGGTGAAGATCAATTACGTCGTGCTAAAGAAAATGCCAATCAAGAAATCAATACGTTAAATCAATTGACTGATGCACAAAGAAACAGTGAAAAAGGTTTAGTCAATAGTTCTCAAACTAGAACAGAAGTTGCTTCTCAATTAGCAAAAGTTAAAGAACTAAATAAGGTGATGGAGCAACTGAACAATCTCATCAACGGTAAAAACCAAATGATAAATAGCAGTAAATTTATCAATGAAGATGCGAATCAACAACAAGCATATACGAATGCGATTGCTACTGCAGAAGCACTTAAGAACAATTCTCAAAATCCTGAATTAGATAAAGCTAACATTGAACAAGCAATTAATAATATTAACTCTGCAATTAACAATCTAAACGGTGAAGCCAAACTGACTAAAGCTAAAGAAGATGCTGTTGCTTCAATAAATAACCTAAGCGGATTAACTAATGAGCAAAAAGCTAAAGAAAATCAAGCTGTTAATGATGCAGAAACAAGAGATCAAGTTGCTAACGTTTTACGTGATTCAAAGGCATTAAATCAATCTATGCAAACATTACGTGACTTAGTTAATTCTCAAAATCAAGTGCAATCTACAAGCGACTATATTAATGAGGATCAAACTCAAAAAGATACTTATAATAATGCGATTAATACTGGTCAATCAATCATTAGTGGTCAACATAACCCAGAGATGAAGAAAGATACAATTGATCAAGCTATAGGCCAAATTAACAACGCTAAAAATGACTTACAAGGTGCTAATAAATTACAAAGAGATAAAACTGCTGCAAACCAAACAATTAGTCAATTAGGTTATTTAAATGACCCTCAAAAATCTGGTGAGGAAGCCTTAGTCAACGGTTCAAATACACGTTCTGAAGTAGAAGAGCATCTTAATGAAGCTAAATCATTAAATAATGCTATGAAGCAATTAAGAGATAAAGCAGCTGAAAAGACTAATGTCAAACAAAGTAGCGATTACATTAATGATTCAACTGAACATCAACGTGGGTATGATCAAGCACTTCAAGAAGCAGAAAATATTATTAATGAAATCGGTAATCCAACATTAAATAAATCGGAAATTGAACAAAAGTTACAACAATTGACTGACGCTCAAAATGCGTTACAAGGTTCACATCTATTAGAAGAAGCTAAAAATAATGCGATTACTGAAATCAATAAACTTACAGCATTAAATGGTGCACAACGTCAAAAAGCAATTGAAAATGTTCAAGCACAGCAGACAATCCCAGAAGTTAATCAACAATTAACTTCGGATAGAGAAATAAATACTGCAATGCAAGCTTTACGAGATAAAATAGGCCAACAAAATAACGTTCATCAACAAAGTAATTATTTCAATGAAGATGAACAACCAAAACATAACTATGATAATGCTGTACAAGCCGGTCAAACTATTATTGATAAAATTCAAGATCCAATCATGAACAAAAATGAAATTGAACAGGCTATTAATCAGATCAATACGACTCAAACAGCGTTAAGTGGAGAAAATAAATTACACACTGACCAAGAAAGCACAAATAGACAAATAGAAGGTTTATCTAGTTTGAACCAAGCTCAAATTAATGCTGAAAAAGGTTTAGTAAACCAATCAACTACTAGAACAGAAGTTGCTCAAAAGTTAGCTGTAGCCAAAGAATTAAATTCTGCTATGAGTAATTTAAGAGATGGCATTCAAAATAAAGAGGACATCAAACATAGCAGTGCATATATCAACGCAGATCCAGCTAAAGTTGCAACTTACGATCAAGCACTACAGAACGCAGAAAATATCATCAATGCCACACCAAACGTAGAGCTTAATAAAGCTACAATTGAACAAGCGTTAACTCATGTCCAACAAGCTCAGCAAGATCTTGATGGCGTTCAACAATTAGCAAACTCTAAACATCAAGCAACTCAAAATGTAGACGGGCTATCTAGCTTAAATGACGGTCAAAAGCGTGAATTAAATCTATTAATCAATTCAGCTAATACACGTACAAAAGTACAAGAAGAAGTAACTAAAGCTAATGAATTGAACCATGCGATGGAAGCTTTAAGAAACAGTGTTCAAAACGTTGATCAAGTAAAACAAAATAGCAATTATGTCAATGAAGATCAACCTGAACAGCACAATTATGATAATGCTGTCAATGAAGCTCAAGCTACAATCAACAACAATGCTCAACCTGTTCTAGACAAATTAGCTATAGAACGTTTAACTCAAACTATTAACACTACAAAAGATGCATTACACGGTGCTCAAAAACTGACACAAGACCAACAAGCTGCTGAAACTGTAATACGTGGTTTAACGAGTCTCAATGAACCTCAGAAAAATGCTGAAGTAGCTAAAGTAACTGCAGCAACAACACGTAATGAAGTGAGTAATATTCGTCAAGAAGCAACAACATTAGATACTGCAATGCATGGTTTACGTGAAAGCATTAAAGATAAAAACGATACTAAAAATAGTAGTAAATATATCAATGAGGATCATGACGAACAACAACCTTATGACAATGCTGTAAATAATGCTCAACAACTCATTGACGAATCTCAAGCAACTTTAAATCCAGATACAATCAATCAATTAGCAAATGCCGTAACTCAAGCTAAATCTAATCTTCATGGAGATACTAAACTACAACACGCTAAAGATAGTGCTAAACAAACGATTGCTCAATTACAGAATTTGAATTCAGCTCAAAAACATATGGAAGATTCTTTAATTGATAATGAATCTACACGTACGCAAGTCCAACATGATTTAACAGAAGCTCAAGCTTTAGATGGATTAATGAGTGCCTTAAAAGAGAGTATTAAAAATAATGCTAATATTGTTTCAAACGGTAATTACATCAATGCGGAACCATCTAAAAAACAAGCATATGATGCCGCTGTACAAAATGCTCAAAATATAATAAACGGGACAAATCAACCAACTATTAATAAAGGTAATGTCAATACAGCAACGCAAGCCGTTAACAATACAAAAGATGATTTAGATGGTGATCATAGATTAGAGGAAGCTAAAAATAATGCTAATCAAACAATCACAAATCTATCTAATTTGAACAATGCCCAAAAAGATGCAGAGAAAAATCTAGTTAATAGCGTATCAACATTAGAACAAGTTCAACAAAACTTACAAACCGCTCAACAATTAGACAATGCTATGGGTGAGTTACGACATAGTATTGCTAACAAAGATCAAGTGAAAGCAGATAGTAAATATCTAAATGAAGATCCACAAATTAAGCAAAACTATGATGATGCAGTTCAACGTGCTGAAAGTATTATTAACGCAACTCAAAATCCTGAATTACTTAAAGCAAACATTGACCAAGCAACTCAATCAGTTCAAAATGCAGAACAAGCTTTACATGGTGCTGAAAAATTAAATCAAGACAAACAAACGTCTTCGACTGAACTAGATGGATTAACAGATTTAACAGATGCACAACGTGAAAAACTCAGAGAACAAATTAATAGTTCAAATAGTAGAGATGATATCAAACAAAAAATTGAGCAAGCAAAAGCACTAAATGACGCAATGAAACAACTTAAAGAACAAGTTGCGCAAAAAGATGGTGTTCATGCTAACAGTGATTATACAAATGAAGATTCTGCACAAAAAGATGCGTACAATCATGCACTTAAACAAGCGGAAGACATTATTAATAACAACTCAAATCCTAACTTAAATGCACAAGACATTACTAATGCTTTAAATAATATTAAACAAGCACAAGATAATCTTCACGGAGCTCAAAAATTACAGCAAGACAAAAATACAACTAATCAAGCCATTGGTAACTTAAATCATCTTAATCAACCTCAAAAAGATGCGCTTATACAAGCTATTAATGGAGCTACGTCTAGGGACCAAGTTGCAGAAAAACTTAAAGAGGCCGAAGCGCTTGATGAAGCTATGAAACAACTTGAAGACCAAGTGAATCAAGATGATCAAATTTCAAATAGCAGCCCATTCATAAATGAAGACTCAGACAAACAAAAAATTTATAATGATAAAATCCAGGCTGCAAAAGATATAATTAATCAAACATCTAATCCAACCTTAGATAAACAAAAAATTGCTGATACACTCCAAAATATTAAAGATGCAGTGAATAATTTACACGGTGATCAAAAATTAGCTCAATCTAAACAAGACGCTAATAATCAATTAAATCATTTAGATGACTTAACCGAAGAACAAAAGAACCATTTTAAACCGTTAATTAATAATGCTGATACTCGTGATGAAGTAAATAAACAACTAGAGATTGCTAAACAATTAAATGGTGATATGAGTACACTTCATAAAGTCATAAATGATAAAGATCAAATTCAACATTTAAGCAATTACATTAATGCTGATAATGATAAAAAACAAAATTATGATAATGCTATTAAAGAAGCTGAGGATTTAATTCATAATCACCCAGATACATTAGATCATAAAGTATTACAAGATTTATTGAACAAGATAGACCAAGCGCATAACGAGTTAAATGGAGAATCTAGATTTAAACAGGCATTAGACAATGCTTTAAACGACGTAGATAGCTTAAACAGTCTCAATGTTCCACAACGTCAAACTGTTAAGGATAACATTAACCATGTGACAACTCTAGAAAGTTTAGCTCAAGAATTACAGAAAGCAAAAGAGCTTAATGATGCTATGAAAGCAATGAGAGATAGCATTATGAATCAAGAGCAAATTCGTAAAAATAGCAATTATACTAATGAAGACTTAGCTCAACAAAATGCCTATAATCATGCAGTTGACAATATAAATAGCATTATTGGTGAAGACAATGCGACGATGGATCCTCAAATAATCAAAAAAGCAACTCAAGATTTAAATACAGCTATAAATGGATTAAATGGAGATCAAAAACTTCAAGATGCAAAGACAGATGCTAATCAACAAATTACTAACTTTACTGGTTTAACTGAACCACAAAAACAAGCATTGAAAAACATCATTAACCAACAAACAAGTAGACCAAATGTTGCTAAACAGTTAAGTTATGCCAAATTCTTAAATGGAAAAATGGAAGAATTAAAAGCTGCAGTTGCCAAAGCGCCATTAGTAAGACAAAATAGTAACTATATTAACGAAGATGCCTCTGAAAAAGAAGCATATGAACAAGCTATTGCAAAGGGTCAGGAAATAATTAATGCTGAAAATAATCCAACAATAAGTAGTACTGATATCAATCGTATCATTCAAGAAATTAATGTCGCTGAACAAAATCTTCATGGCGAAAATAAATTAAGACAAGCACAGGAAACTGCAAAGAATGAAATACAAAATTTAGACGGATTAAATTCAGCTCAAATAACAAAATTAATCCAAGCTATAGATAGAACAATAACTAAACCTGCAGTAACTCAGAAACTAGAAGAAGCAAAAGCTATAAACCAAGCTATGCAACAACTTAAACAAAGTATAGCCAATAAAGATGCTACTCTAAATTCTAGTAACTATCTCAATGAAGATTCTGAGAAAAAGTTAGCTTACGATAATGCTGTAAGCCAAGCTGAACAACTCATAAATCAACTTAACGACCCAACTATGGATATAAGTAATATTCAAGCTATTACTCAAAAAGTCATTCAAGCAAAAGATTCATTGCACGGTGCAAATAAACTAGCACAAAATCAAGCAGATTCAAATTCAATAATAAATCAATCAACAAACTTAAATGATAAACAAAAACAAGCATTAAATGACTTAATTAATCATGCTCAAACTAAACAACAAGTGGCAGAAATTATTGCACAAGCTAATAAGTTAAATAATGATATGGGCACACTGAAAACACTCGTAGAGGAACAGTCAAAAGTTCATCAACAAAGTAAATATATTAATGAAGATCCACAAGTTCAAAATATTTATAATGACTCCATTCAAAAAGGTCTAGAAATATTAAACGGTTCTACGGATGATGTTTTAAACAACAATAAAATAGCAGATGCCATTCAAAACATTCAATTAACTAAAAACGATTTACATGGTGAGCAAAAATTACAAAAAGCACAACAAGATGCAAATAATGAATTAAACTATTTAACAAATCTAAACAATTCTCAAAGACAAAGTGAGCATGATGAGATTAATTCTGCGCCTTCAAGAACTGAAGTTTCTAATGATTTAAATCATGCTAAATCACTTAATGAAGCTATGCGTCAACTTGAGAATGAAGTTGCTCTTGAAAACAGTGTTAAAAAATTAAGCGACTTTATCAATGCAGATGAAGCGGCACAAAATGAATATAGTAATGCACTTCAAAAAGCTAAAGACATTATCAATGGCGTTCCAACTAGCACTTTAGATAAAGCTACAATTGAAGATGCTTTATTAGAATTGCAAAACGCTAGAGAAAGTTTACATGGTGAGCAAAAACTTCAAGAGGCTAAAAATCAAGCTGTTGCTGAAATTGATCATTTACAAGCATTAAATCCAGGACAGGTTCTTGCTGAAAAAACATTAGTTAACCAAGCATCAACCAAACCAGAAGTTCAAGAAGCCTTACAAAAAGCAAAAGAACTTAATGAAGCTATGAAAGCACTGAAAACTGAAATAGATAAAAAAGAACAAATCAAGGCTGATAGTAAATATATAAATGCTGATAGTGGTCTTCAAGCAAATTACAATTCTGCGTTAAATTATGGTTCTCAAATTATTACAACTACTCAACCACCAGAGCTTAATAAAGATGTAATAAATCGAGCAACTCAAACGATTAAAAATGCTGAAAATAATTTAAATGGGCAATCTAAATTAGTAGAGGCTAAGTCAGATGGAAATCAAAGCATCGAACATTTGCAAGGATTAACACAAGCACAAAAAGATAAACAACATGATTTAATTAATCAAGCTCAAACTAAACAACAGGTAGATGATATAGTAAATAACTCTAAACAGTTAGATAACTCTATGAATCAACTACAACAAATTGTTAACAATGACAATACAGTAAAACAAAATAGTGATTTCATTAATGAAGATTCTAGCCAACAGGATGCTTATAATCATGCAATTCAAGCAGCAAAAGATTTGATAAATGCTCATCCTCCTATCATGGATAAAAATCAAATAGATCAAGCTATTACAAATATTAAACAAGCACTTAATGATTTACATGGTAGTAATAAACTATTAGAAGATAAAAAAGAAGCTTCAGAACAACTACAAAATCTGAATAGCTTGACGAACGGGCAAAAAGATACGATTTTAGATCATATTTTCAGTGCATCAACAAGAAATCAAGTAGGAGAAAAAATTGCAAGTGCTAAACAATTAAATAATATAATGAAAGCACTTAGAGATTCTATTGCTGATAATATTGAAGTTTTACAAAGTAGTAAGTACATCAATGAAGATTCTGAACAGCAAAATGTTTATAATCAAGCTGTTAATAAAGCTAAAAATATCATTAATGATCAACCAACACCAGTAATGGCAATTGATGCGATTCAAAGTGTACTAAATGAAGTTAAACAAACTAAAGATAATTTACATGGTGATCAAAAACTTGCTAATGACAAGACAAACGCTCAAGCAACATTAAATGCGTTAAATCACTTAAATCAAGCGCAAAGAAGTAATCTTGAAACTAAAGTTCAAAACTCTAATTCTAGACCAGAAGTACAAAAAGTAGTTCAATTAGCAAATCAACTTAATGAAGCGATGAAAAAATTAGAAGATGCTTTAACTGGTAATGACGCAGTAAAACAAACGAGTAATTATATTAATGAGGATACTTCTCAACAAGTTAACTTTGATGAATATACAGATAGAGGTAAAAACATAGTTGCTGAACAAACAGATCCAAATTTGTCTCCAGCTAATATTAACACTATTGCTGATAAAATTACTGAAGCTAAAAATGATTTACATGGCGAACAAAAACTAGAACAAGCTCAACAACAGTCCATCAATACTATTAATCAAATGGCTGGTCTAAACCAAGCTCAAAAAGAACAATTAAATCAAGAAATTCAACAAACTCATACCCGTTCTGAAGTACATCAAGTAATTCATAAAGCACAAGCTTTAAACGATTCAATGAATACTTTACGTCAAAGTATCACTGATGAAAATAATGTTAAACAAACAAGTAACTACATTAATGAAACTGTTGGTAAACAAACTGCATATAACAATGCCGTCGATCGTGTAAAACAAATAATCAATCAAACATCTAATCCAACTATGAATCCTTTAGAGGTGGAACGTGCAACATCAAATGTAAAAACTTCTAAAGATGCACTTCATGGTGAACGTGAATTGAATGACAATAAAAATTCAAAAACTTTTGCAGTCAATCACTTAGATAACCTCAATCAAGCTCAAAAAGAAGCATTAACTCATGAAATTGAACAAGCAACTATAGTTTCACAAGTAAATAATATCTATAACAAAGCGAAAGCTTTAAATAATGATATGAAAAAACTTAAAGATATCGTTGCTCAGAAAGATATTGTGAGACAATCAAACAATTATATAAACGAGGATAGTGCACCTCAAAATATGTACAACGATACAGTTAATCATGCACAATCAATCATTGATCAAGTAGCAAACCCTACGATGTCTCATGACGAAATAGAGAATGCAATCAATAATATAAAGCATGCCATCAATGCACTCGATGGAGAACATAAATTACAACAAGCAAAAGAAAATGCAAACTTATTGATTAATAGTTTAAACGATTTAAATGCACCACAAAGAGATGCCATAAATAGATTGGTTAATAAAGCTCAAACAAGAGAAAAAGTAGCTGAACAACTTCAAAGTGCGCAAGCTCTAAATGATGCTATGAAGCATTTAAGAAACAGCATTCAAAATCAATCAACTGTAAGACAAGAGAGCAAATATATTAATGCAAGTGATGATAAAAAAGAGCAATATAATCATGCAGTTAGAGAAGTCGAAAATATTATCAATGAACAACATCCAACACTGGATAAAGAAATAATTAAGCAACTAACGGATGCTGTAAATCAAGCGAATAATGACTTAAATGGCGTTGAATTATTAGAAGCTGATAAGCAAAACGCACATCAATCTATACCTACATTGACGCACTTAAATCAAGCACAACAAAACGTATTAAATGAGAAAATTAATAGCGCAGTTACCAGAACTGAAGTTGCTGCTATTATTGGCCAAGCAAAACTACTCGATCAAGTCATGGAGAATTTAGAAGAAAGTATCAAAGATAAAGAGCAAGTTAAACAGTCAAGTAACTATATTAACGAAGACCCTGATGTTAAAGAAACATATGATAACGCCGTTAATCATGTGACAGAAATACTTAACGAAACAGTAAATCCAACGTTATCTATTGAAGATATAGAGCATGCTATCAACGAAGTTAATCAAGCGAAAAAACAACTCAGAGGTAAACAAAAACTTTATCAAACTATCGATTTAGCTGATAAAGAATTAAGTAAATTGGATGATTTAACATCACAACAAAGCAGTTCAATATCTAATCAAATATATACTGCTAAAACGAGAACAGAAGTTGCGCAAGCGATTGAAAAAGCAAAATTATTAAATCATGCAATGAAAGCACTTAACAAAGTTTATAAAAATGTAGATAAAGTGTTAGATAGTAGTCGATTCATTAACGAAGATCAACCCGAAAAAGAGGCCTATCAACAAGCTATAAATCATGTTGATTCAATCATTCATAGACAAACAAATCCTGAAATGGATCCAACAGTAATCAATAGCATAACTCATGAACTTGAAACTGCTCAAAATAACTTACATGGTGATCAGAAACTTACTCATGCACAACAAGATGCTGCTAATGCAATTAATGGTCTAATTCATCTTAACGTTGCTCAACGCGATGTCATGATAAATGCGAATACAAATGCTACAACACGCGAACAAGTTGCGAAGAACTTAGATAATGCTCAAGCTCTTGATAAAGCTATGGAAGCACTACAACAAGTAGTTGCTCATAAAAATAATATATTGAACGATAGTAAATATTTAAATGAAGATTCAAAATATCAACAACAATACGATCGAGTTATTGCTGATGCTGAACAACTACTTAATCAGACAACAAATCCAACATTAGAACCATATAAGGTCGATATTGTTAAAGATAATGTCTTAGCTAACGAAAAAATACTATTTGGTGCAGAAAAACTATCATATGACAAATCAAATGCAAATGATGAAGTTAAACATATGAATTATCTTAATAATGCACAAAAGCAATCTTTAAAAGATATGATTTCTCACGCAGCTTTAAGAACTGAAGTTAAGCAACTTCTGCAACAAGCTAAAGTCCTAGATGAAGCCATGAAATCACTTGAAGATAAAACTCAAGTAGTGATTACAGATACTACTTTGCCTAATTACACTGAAGCTTCAGAGGATAAAAAGGAAAAAGTAGACCAAACTGTTTCACATGCTCAAGCTATCATTGATAAAATAAATGGCTCAAATGTAAGTTTAGATCAAGTACAACAAGCACTAGAACAATTAACTCAAGCATCAGAAAATCTAAATGGTGATCAGCGAGTTGAAGAATCTAAAGCTCATGCTAATCAAACAATTGACCAATTAACACATCTTAATTCATTACAACAACAAACTGCGAAAGAAAGTGTTAAAAACGCAACAAAACTAGAAGAAATCGCTACTGCTAGTAACAATGCTCAGGCATTAAACAAAGTAATGGGTAAATTAGAACAATTCATTAATCATGCTGATTCTGTTGAAAATAGTGATAATTATAGACAAGCCGACGACGACAAAATTATCGCTTATGATGAAGCACTAGAACATGGACAAGATATACAAAAAACTAACGCAACCCAAAATGAAGCAAAACAGGCGTTACAACAATTAATAAATGCAGAAACATCGTTAAATGGTTTTGAAAGATTAAATTATGCTAGACCACGAGCTTTAGAATATATCAAATCACTAGATAAAATAAACAATGCTCAAAAGTCCGCTTTAGAGGATAAAGTAACGCAATCGCATGATTTATTAGAATTAGAACATCTTGTCAACGAAGGTACAAACCTCAATGACATTATGGGTGAATTAGCTAAGGCAATCGTTAATAACTATGCTCAAACCAAAGCAAGTATAAATTACATTAACGCCGACAACCAACGCAAAGATAACTTTACGCAAGCTATCAACAATGCACGTGATGTGCTTAACAAAACTCAAGGTCAGAACTTAGATTTCAATTCAATTGATACATTTAAAGATGATATATTCAAGACTAAAGATGCACTAAATGGTATTGAACGTTTAACAGCTGCAAAATCAAAAGCAGAAAAACTAATTGATAGTTTAAAATTTATTAATAAAGCTCAATTCACACATGCAAACGATGAAATTATGAATACTAATTCTATTGCACAATTGTCTAGAATCGTGAATCAAGCATTTGATTTAAATGATGCAATGAAATCTTTAAGAGATGCACTTAATAATCAAGCTCTTCCTGTCCAAGCAAGCTCAAATTATATAAATTCAGATGAAGATTTAAAACAACAATTTGACCATGCTTTAAGTAATGCTCGAAAAGTACTTGCAAAAGAAACTGGTAAAAACTTAGATGAAATACAAATTGAGGGACTCAAACAAGTGATTGAGGATACTAAAGATGCTTTAAATGGTATCCAACGTTTATCAAAAGCTAAAGATAAAGCAATTCAATATGTACAATCTTTATCTTATATCAATGATGCACAACGTCATATTGCTGAAAATAATATTCACAACTCTGATGATTTATCATCTTTAGCAAATACATTATCTAATGCTAGTGATTTAGATAATGCAATGAAAGACTTACAAGATACTATAGAAAGTAATTCATCTTCTGTTCCAAATAGTGTGAATTATATTAATGCAGATAAGAATTTACAAATTGAATTTGATGAGGCACTACAACAAGCAAGTGCAACAAGCTCTAAAACTTCAGAAAATCCAGCAACGATTGAAGAAGTATTAGGCCTTAGTCAAGCCATTTACGATACAAAAAATGCATTAAATGGTGAACAACGACTTGCAACTGAGAAAAGCAAAGATCTAAAATTAATAAAAGGATTAAAAGATTTAAATAAAGCGCAACTTGAAGATGTCACAAACAAGGTAAATGCAGCAAATACTTTAACAGAGTTATCTCAGCTCACTCAATCAACGTTAGAATTAAACGATAAAATGAAATTATTGAGAGATCAACTTAAAACCTTAGTAAATCCCGTTAAGGCAAGTTTAAATTATAGAAATGCTGATTATAATTTAAAACGTCAATTTAACAAAGCTTTAAAAGAAGCTAAAGGCGTGTTAAATAAAAATAGCGGTACAAATGTCAATATCAATGACATTCAACATCTTTTAACACAAATAGATAATGCAAAAGATCAATTAAATGGTGAACAACGTCTAAAAGAACATCAACAAAAATCTGAAGTATTTGTTATTAAAGAATTAGATATACTTAATAATGCTCAAAAAGCTGCAGTAATTAATCAGATTAGAGCGTCTAAAGACATTAAAATTATTAACCAAATTGTTGATAATGCAATTGAATTAAATGATGCTATGCAAAGTTTAAAAGAACATGTAACTCAATTAACAGCAACTACAAAAGACAACATCGAATATTTAAATGCCGATGAAGACCTAAAATTACAATATGATTACGCTATCAACTTAGCGAATAATGTTCTTGACAAAGAAAACGGTACAAATAAAGACGTTAATATCATAATTGGTATGATTCAAAATATGGATGATACTAGAGCGCTTTTAAATGGAATCGCAAGACTTAAAGATGCTCAAGCAAAAGCACATAATGACATTAAAGAAACGCTTAAACGTCAACTTGATGAAATTGAACATGCTAATGCAACATCAAACTCTAAAGATCAAGCTAAACAAATGGTAAATGAGGAAGCTAGAAAAGCGCTTTCTAATATTAATGACGCAACATCAAATGATTTAGTTAATCAAGCAAAAGATGAAGGGCAATCTGCAATTGAACACATACATGCAGATGAATTACCTAAAGCAAAACTAGATGCTAATCAAATGGTTGACCAAAAAGTTGAAAATATAAATCACTTAATTAGTCAAAATCCAAACTTATCAAATGAAGAAAAAAATAAACTAATATCTCAAATTAAGAAGTTAGTAAATGAAATTAAGAATGAAATTCATCAAGCTATAAATAAACAACAAGTAGAAAATGCTACAACAAAACTAGATGGAATCATTGATACTACTAAAAAATTAATTATCGCCAAAGCAGAAGCTAAACAAGTGATAAAAGAGTTATCACAAAAGAAACGAGATGCAATAAATAACAACACTGATTTAACACCTTCTCAAAAAGCACATGCTTTAGCAGATATTGATAAAACAGAAAAAGATGCACTTCAACATATCGAAAATTCTAATTCAATTGATGATATCAATAACAATAAAGAGCATGCATTTAATACTTTAGCCCATATTGTTATTTGGGATACTGATCAACAACCATTAGTTTTTGAACTACCTGAATTGAGCCTTCAAAATGCTCTAGTAACAAGTGAGGTGGTTGTTCACAGAGATGAAACGATTTCATTAGAAGCTATAATTGGAGCTATGACTTTAACTGATGAACTTAAAGCAAATATTGTTTCATTACCAAAGACTGATAAAGTAGCTGATCACTTAACCGCTATAGTTAAGGTTATGTTAGCTGATGGCTCATATATCACTGTAAATGTTCCAGTGAAAGTTGTAGAAAAAGAATTACAAATAGCTAAAATTGATGCTATAAAAATAATTGATGTTCTGGTAAAACAAAAAATCAAAGATATAGATTCTAATAACGAATTAACGTCTACTCAACGTGAAGATGCAAAAGCTGAAATTGAAAGATTGAAAAAGCAAGCTATCGATAAAGTGAATCATTCAAAATCGATTAAAGATATTGAAACAGTAAAACGAACTGATTTTAAAGAAATAGATCAATTTGATCCTAAACGCTTTACGCTAAATAAAGCTAAAAAGGATATCATTACTGATGTTAATACTCAAATCCAAAATGGTTTCAAAGAAATCGAAACAATAAAAGGTTTGACTTCTAAAGAAAAAACTCAGTTTGATAAACAGTTAACTGCACTACAAAAAGAATTTTTAGCAAAAGTCGATCATGCTCATAATTTAGTAGAATTAAATCAATTACATCAAGAGTTTAATAATAGATATGAACATATTATAAACAAGGCACATTTACTAGGTGAAAAACATATAGCAGAACATAAATTAGGATATGTTGTAATAAATAAAACTCAGCAAATACTAAATAATCAATCTGCTTCTTACTTTATAAAACAATGGGCACTTGATAGAATTAAACAAATTCAACTAGAAACGATGAATTCAATTCGTGATGCACATACCGTACAAGATGTACACAAAGCATTGTTACAAGGTATAGAGCAAATCATGAAAGTAAATGTAAATATTACAAATCAATCTTTCAAGGATTCTTTGCATAACTTTAATTATCTTCAATCAAAATTTGATGCTAGATTAAGAGAAAAGGATGTTGCAAACCATATCGTACAAACTGAAACATTCAAAGAAGTTCTAAAAGGAACGGGTGTTGAACCAGGTAAAACCAATAAAGAGACACAGCAACCAAAACTTCATAAGAATGATAATGATAGCCTATTCAAACATTTAGTTGATAATTTTGGCAAAACTGTAGGTGTTATCACATTAACTGGTTTACTTTCTAGTTTCTGGTTAGTTTTAGCTAAAAGACGTAAAAAAGAAGAAGAAGAAAAACAATCGATAAAAAATCATCGCAAAGACATTCGTCTTTCAGATACTGATAAAATAGATCCAATGGTAATAACTAAGCGTAAAATAGATAAAGAAGAACAAATACAAAACGATGACAAACATTCAATTCCAGTTGCTAAACGTAAGAAATCTAAAGAAAAGCAATTGAGTGAAGAGGATATTCATTCAATCCCCGTCGTTAAACGTAAACTAAATAGTGATAACAATGATACAAAACAGAAGAAAGTTGCTTCTAAAAAGAAGAAAACGCCTCGATCAACTAAAAAAGTTGTAAAAAACAAAAAGCGTTCTAAAAAGTAAAATATATCTTTAACACAGAACAAGCCCGGGACTTAATGCCTCGGGCTTGTTTTTGTGTTAATCATCGATTATTGAGTACGAACGTATTATAATAAGCTTTTCAAAGCCGAAATCTTATTGGTGAGGTTGAACAAACAATTAAATACGTAATATATCATATTAACACTTTAGATTATTGTGATGTAAGTTTGTATAGTGTTTGTTGAGCAAGTTGATTCGCTTCTTTATTTTGTTTTCGTGGAATCCATTTCACAAACATCAAATCAAAACTTTGCTCTAAGATTTCTATGTTTTCAAAATAAACTTTAAACTTAGTATTTTTAACTTTACCTTGTAGCATACTATCTTCAATTAATTTTGAATCAGTATAAAGTAACGCGTTAGATACTTTTAATTCGCGTGCATGTTCCAAAGCGTGCAACATTGCTGCCCATTCTGCACTATGATTATCCATTTCACCTAAATCATGGGTAAATGCATATCTTTGTGAATTTTCTTTTATAATAATCGCACAAGCACTTCGGCCGGGATTTCCTTTAGTCGCAGCATCAAAATGTATTTTAGCCATTACTTTTACTCCTCTTCAGAATTGTCTACTCGCTAAAATGTATCTATTATATTGTATCAAACTAAAAAGACGAAACGCTAAAAATTAAATCAAAAACAAACAGAACCTAAGATAACATATATACTACAGGTTCTGCTAACAAATAGGGCATTGATGTCCATATTGAGCCCTAATATTAAGATTTATTTAACTTTGGTCGTACGTCCTATCATTGAAAATTTCACTTGGAATTTCTACGGACAAATCAAATTGAATTTCGAAGCTAGTTCAGCACAAGGAATTCTGTTTCGTTTTTTTGTATATCTACATATCGAATACAATAAATATTAATACCCATTATCTAATTGTTCTATCTTTCCTTTTCGATATAGTGACTTAGCAATATATCCAAATGGTACATTAAAAATTGTTGACACTAATTTTAACAGGTAAGTTGTAATAAATATTTCAAAAACAGCAGTACCTGGCATAGTACCAATAAAAGCAATTGAAACAAATAAACCGGTATCAATAATAGAACTTAAAATGGTACTACCGTATGCTCTAATAATAAAGGTTTTATCAGAGCTAAATATCTTTTTAATCATACTGAATATAAATACATCAATATGTTGGCCTATGATATAAGCAATAATGGAACCAATAGCAATTCTAGGCACTAAATCAAAAATCATTTTTAATGAGTTTTGCGCATTGTCTACTGGAGCAGGAATAAAATGCAATGACATTTGCATGACTATAATCATTACTAAGGTTGAAGAGAAACCAAGCCACACTGCTCTTTTAGCAACTTTACGACCATAGATGTCATTTAATATATCAGTAGCTAAATATATAGAAGCAAACATGACATTTCCAAGCGTAGCCGTAATACCAAAAATATGAACTGCTTTTATGACCTGTATATTAGCGATAATCGTTCCTATTGCTACCCAAGCAATTAGTCCTTGTTTACCAAAGCAGCGATACATCAGTACCATTAAAGCGAATGTAACAATAAATGACGCAATACCAAATATTTCATTATACATATCATTTTCCTCCTAAATTTTGTTAAAGCGGGTGTTTAGAAACCGCCAAAATTAACTATACTAGTTTACTTAAAATTTATCTTTAATGCAATGCTAAAAAAGAAGAGTAAATAAATATTAACTTAAACCAACATCTAAGTTATCAATTTTCTCAAAACTAAAATTGATTATTTCAAATTCCCAACTTATAAATGCTATAATACAAACATGTGAAATGAGTATATATTATAAATAGTCTATAGCTAAGGGAAGTGGAAGCTATACTCACTTATACAGAACAACAAGCAATTCAACACATCGACCAATTGATGAATATTTATTGTCACCAATGTCCATTAAAAAAGCACAATAGAAAAACTCACGGTAAAACACAAGCACATCATTTTTGTATAAATGAATGCACGGTCGGTAAACAAATTAAACAAATTGGTAATGAGTTACAATAGGAGGATGTCACATGGAGATTATAGCAATTTCAGAAACACCTAATCATAATACAATGAAAGTTTCTTTGAGTGAACCACGTCAAGATAACTCATCAACAACATATACTGCCGCTCAAGAAGGTCAACCTGAATTTATTAACGAATTATTTGAAATAGAAGGTGTTAAATCAATATTTTATGTTTTGGATTTTATATCAATTGATAAAGAAGATAACGCTAACTGGAATGAATTATTACCACAAATAGAAAACACGTTCGCTAAAAGCAATTAATTTTCTATATAGTACAATTAGAAACAATTTATAGTAGAGGAGCATTTTATGATGAATGGGTACGAAGCTTATATGAAAGAACTTGCACAACAAATGAGAGCTGAATTAACAGACAATGGATTCACAAGTCTTGAAACGAGTAATGATGTCAATCAGTATATGCAAAATATAGATAATGATGATACAACATTTGTTGTAATCAACTCAACATGCGGTTGCGCTGCAGGATTAGCGCGTCCAGCAGCTGTTGCAGTTGCAGAACAAAATGAAGTAAAACCAGATCATAAAGTAACCGTATTTGCAGGTCAAGATAAAGAAGCAACACAAACAATGAGAGATTACATCCAACAAGTTCCTTCAAGTCCCTCATACGCATTATTTAAAGGTCAACATTTAGTTCATTTTATACCTCGAGAACATATTGAAGGGCGCGACATCAATGATATAGCTATGGATTTAAAAGATGCTTTTGACGATAATTGTCAATAAACTTAATATTGTCTAGCTATATCAAAGAATCACTAAAACTAATATCATTCACTAGAGTGGGACAGTCGATTCAACATGAATCCTGTCCTATTTTTTTCAATTACAATCATACTTACATATTAAATGTAATTGTTCTTTAACTCATTCTATTTGATTACTTTCTCTACCAACGATTATGTAAAAAATTGAGGTGCACCATTCATGTTTTTAGCTTGGAATGAAATAAAAAGAAATAAAATTAAATTCAGTTTAGTCATTGGCATATTAGTACTTATAAGTTATTTATTATTCCTACTGTCTGGACTTGCAAACGGCCTTATTAAAATGAATACTGAAGGTATAGAAAAGTGGAATGCAGACGCTATCATATTAAAAAAAGATGCTAATCAAACTGTAGAGCAATCCTTATTCAATATATCCAAAGTCCAAAAAACTTATGAACAATCAACCACATTAAAACAACAAGGGGTCATTATCTCAAACCATCATCAGGAAGAAAACGCGTTACTTTTTGGCGTTACACACAAATCATTTTTAATCCCTCCTATAATTAAAGGTCATCAAGTTGAGAGCTCAAATGAAGCAGTCATTGATCAAACATTAGCTGATAAGGGGTTCAAAATAGGTGACATCTTATCTTTATCCCAATCAGATGAAAAGCTAGAAGTGGTAGGTATTGTAGAAAGTGCTAAATATAATGCTTCACCCGTGCTATTCTCTAATAATAAAACCATTGAGAAACTTAATCCCAAATTATCAAAAGATAAAACAAATGCCATAGTAGTCAAAGACTCAAATTGGAAAAATCATAAACTTAACAAAGATTTAGAAAGTATTTCAATCTCGCAGTTTATTAAAAATCTTCCTGGCTATAAAGCTCAAAATTTAACTTTGAACTTTATGATCGTTTTTTTATTTATAATTTCAGCAACAGTTATTGGCGTATTCTTATATGTTATAACGCTCCAAAAAACACACTTATTTGGTGTACTTAAAGCACAAGGCTTTACCAACGGCTATTTAGCAAAAATGGTTTTTGCTCAAACTTTCATATTATCTTTAATTGGAACAATCATTGGATTTCTCTTAACACTATTAACAGGTACATTTCTGCCGAGTGTCGTTCCAATTCATTTTAATTTATTAACGATGTTGATATATGGAATTGTTCTTATCATTATTTCTTTATTAGGCAGTCTATTTTCTGTTCTGTCTATAATAAAAATAAATCCACTTAAAGCAATTGGATAGAAAGGAATCATAAACATGTTAGAGTTCAAACAAGTGAGCAAATCTTTCAGAGACGGCAATCAAATAATTCAGGCAGTAAAACCTACCGATTTAAAAATAATTCAGGGTGAACTGATTGCTATTGTGGGACCCTCAGGTTCAGGGAAAAGTACATTTTTAACTATGGCTGGCGCCTTACAACGACCTACTTCAGGAAATATTTACATCAATAACAAAAATATATCAATATTATCTGAAAAGCACTTATCAAAAATAAGGATTAACGAAATAGGTTTTATATTACAATCGACGAATCTCGTGCCTTTTTTAACAATCGAACAACAATTCAAACTTCTTGGCAAATATAAAAAAGATACATTAAGTGAAGATGGATATCAAAAGTTGGTTAAACAGCTAAATTTATCGGATATTACCAATCAATTACCAAATCAAATATCCGGTGGTCAAAAACAGCGTGTGGCAATAGCTAAAGCTATCTACACAAATCCATCAATCATACTAGCAGATGAACCTACCGCTTCACTAGATACGAATAATGCAATGGCTGTAATGAAAATACTTCAAGAACAAACGAAAGAAAGAAATAAAACATGTGTGATTGTTACTCATGATGAACGTTTAACTCATTTTTGTGATAAAACATATTTCATGGAGGATGGACTTCTTTCACTCCAATAGAAATAAAATATTCATAATTACTTGCATTTCATATTTGAAATTCCCGAGTCAACATTTGTTGTGACTCGGTTTTTTTATAAAAAAACAGTCCATTGAGTCTTTAAAAAATCTTATGTAAGAAAATTTCACAACTCAAATTCATATTGTCAAGATTGAACAACCAATTCAACACATTCCCATTTATTAATTTGTTTTATATGAGATATTTTACATAAAAGATTTAAAATTTTATAAACTCAAAACCCTCTCTCTTCTATCGATACATCTTTTCTAGTATAATGTTCATTAAGATAATACATATTTTTATAAGGAGTTGTACGCATGTATAATCCATTCGACGAAGCTTATCATGGCTTATGCGAAGAGATATTAGAAATAGGGAATAGACGCGATGATCGCACACATACAGGGACAATTTCCAAATTTGGGCATCAATTGCGTTTCGATTTAACCAAAGGGTTTCCTTTACTTACAACCAAAAAGGTTTCTTTTAAATTAGTAGCAACTGAATTATTATGGTTTATTAAAGGAGATACAAACATTCAATACCTACTTAAATATAATAACAATATATGGAATGAATGGGCTTTTGAAAATTATGTTCAGTCTAATGATTATCATGGACCAGACATGACAGATTTTGGACATCGTTCTCAGCAAGACCCTGAATTTAACGAGCAGTATAAAGAAGAAATGAAAAAATTTAAAGAACGTATATTAAACGATGATGCATTTGCTAAAAAATATGGCAACCTAGGGAATGTTTATGGTAAACAATGGAGAGATTGGGAAGATAAAAATGGTAATCATTATGATCAATTAAAATCAGTTATACAACAAATTAAAAACAATCCAAACTCTCGACGACACATTGTTTCAGCATGGAATCCTACTGAAATCGATTCAATGGCATTACCACCTTGCCACACAATGTTTCAATTTTATGTACAAGAGGGTAAATTAAATTGTCAATTATATCAAAGAAGTGCTGATATATTTTTAGGTGTTCCCTTCAATATTGCAAGTTATGCTTTATTGACACATCTTGTTGCAAAAGAATGTGGACTTGAAGTGGGTGAATTCATTCATACGTTTGGAGATGCACATATTTATTCCAATCATATGGATGCAATACATACTCAATTATCAAGAGAAAGTTATCTACCACCTCAATTAAAAATTAATACAGATAAATCAATTTTTGATATTAATTATGAAGATTTAGAATTGATAAATTATGAATCACACCCTGCTATTAAAGCACCTATTGCGGTATAAAAAATGCATTAATATTTCGCATACAGAAAGGAGGTATACCATGACATTATCAATAATTGTCGCTCACGATAAACAAAGAGTCATTGGGTACCAAAATCAATTACCATGGCATTTACCAAATGATTTAAAGCATGTTAAACAACTGACCACTGGAAATACACTTGTAATGGGTCGAAAAACTTTTAATTCTATCGGGAAACCACTGCCAAATAGACGTAACGTTGTGCTCACTAACCAAGCTTCATTTCACCATGAAGGGGTAGATGTTATAAACTCTCTTGATGAAATTAAAGAGTTATCTGGTCATGTTTTTATATTTGGAGGACAAACGTTATTCGAAGCAATGATTGACCAGGTAGATGATATGTATATCACAGTAATAGATGGGAAGTTTCAAGGAGACACTTTCTTTCCACCGTACACATTCGAAAACTGGGAGGTCGAATCTTCAGTGGAAGGTCAACTAGATGAAAAAAATACTATACCGCATACATTCTTACATTTAGTGCGTAGAAAAGGGGAATAGGAGGCAATTATGGCTAAACAAATTATCGTCACAGATTCAACCTCTGATTTATCACATGAATATTTAAAACAACATAACATTCATGTTATACCATTAAGCCTGACAATCGACGGAAAATCTTACACTGATCAAGTTGATATCTCTTCAAGTGAGTATATCGATTATATTGAAAATGATGCAGACGTCAAAACAAGTCAACCACCTATTGGTCGATTTATTGAAACATATGAGCAATTAGCTCAAGATGACGTTGAAATTATAAGTATTCATCTTTCGTCAGGTTTAAGTGGTACTTATAATACTGCTGTTCAAGCGAGTCATATGGTAGATGGTAATATCACAGTGATTGATTCTAAATCTATTTCGTTTGGGTTAGGTTATCAAATTAAGCAAATTGTTGAATTAATAAGTCAAGGTACATCAACAGAAAAAATAGTGGAAGAAATGACACAATTACGTGATAACTTGCAACTGTTTGTGGTTATCGGTCAGCTTAATCAACTCATTAAAGGTGGCAGGATAAGTAAAACAAAAGGTTTAATTGGAAACATTATGAAAATTAAGCCAATCGGAACTTTAAGAGATGGTCAACTTGAACTAGTGCATAATTCTAGAACTCAAAACTCTAGTGTCCAATATTTAAAAAAAGAAATTACAGATTTTGTTAAAGATCATAAAATTAAATCAATAGGGATTGCTCACGCCAACGTTAAAGATTTCGTTGATAAAATCAAAAAATCATTTACAGAATCATTTGATTTTAACCAATTTGATATTAATGTAACAACTCCAGTGATTTCGACGCACACTGGACAAGGTGCTATTGGACTTGTGGTATTAAGAGATACGTTGAACTAAGTTGTCACAAAATCACATATAAGATTCTGAGTTAAATACTTTAAATTCCCGACAATATAGCGTAAATTTAAACAAACAGATAACTTAAGGAGGGAATATAACATGGCATATGCAACACTAGCTGGAGGTTGTTTTTGGTGCATGGTTAAACCCTTCACCTCATATCCTGGAATAAAATCAGTCGTTTCCGGATATAGTGGAGGACATGTAGAAAATCCAACATACGAACAGGTATGCACAAATCAAACAGGGCATGTGGAAGCTGTACAGATTGAATATGATCCTGATATTACAACATTTGAAAATATATTAGACGTTTATTTTAAAACGTTTGACCCAACTGATGACGGAGGGCAGTTCTTTGATAGGGGTGAAAGCTATCAACCTGTCATTTTTTATCATGATGAGAATCAACGCAAAGCTGCCGAGTTAAAGAAACAACAAATTGACGAAGAGGGTATCTTTAAAAAACCGGTTATCACACCGATTAAACCATATAAAAATTTCTATCCTGCAGAAGAATATCATCAAGATTACTACAAAAAGAATCCTACGCATTATGAACAATACCAACGTGGATCTGGTAGAAAAGCATTTATCGAATCACACTGGGGGTCTCAAAATGATTAAAAAAAACAAAGATGAACTGAATGACATGGAGTATCTAGTTACTCAAGAAAATGGTACTGAACCTCCGTTTCAAAACGAGTATTGGAATCACTTTGAAAAAGGAATTTACGTTGATAAATTGTCCGGCAAACCATTATTTACTTCAGAGGATAAATTTGAATCTAATTGCGGTTGGCCAAGTTTCTCCAAAGCATTAAATGATGATGAAATCGTAGAACTTGTTGATAAATCATTTGGTATGATTAGAACTGAAGTTCGATCAGAAAAAGCGAATAGCCACTTGGGGCATGTTTTTAATGACGGACCTAAAGAAAAAGGTGGTTTAAGATACTGTATTAACTCTGCTGCGATTCAGTTTATACCTTATGATAAACTAGAAGAGTTAGGATATGGAGATTTAATTAAACATTTCAAAAAATAGGAGTGCATTTACATGTTTAAAAAGTTATTTGGAAAAGGTAAAGAAATTGACAAAAACATTAAAATCTACGCACCTTTGACAGGTGAGTATGTCAAGATTGAAGATATTCCTGATCCAGTCTTTGCGCAAAAAATGATGGGAGAAGGCTTTGGTATTAATCCTACAGAGGGTGAGGTTGTTTCACCGATTGAAGGCAAAGTCGATAATGTTTTTCCAACAAAACATGCTGTAGGGTTAAAAGCCGAAAATGGATTAGAGTTATTAGTTCATATCGGATTAGATACCGTTCAATTGGATGGCAAAGGGTTTGAAGTACTTGTTGAAAGTGGGGATGACATTAAAATAGGTGATCCTCTTATACGTTTTGACTTAGAATATATTAATAATAATGCAAAATCTATTATTTCCCCTATTATTATTACAAACTCTGATCAAACTGAATCAATTCATATTGAAGACGTACAAGCAGTAGTTAAAGGGGAAACACAAGTTATTGATGTGACAGTAAGCTAATGGTTAAGAATTATTCATTTTATCAATTTATTATGACCGTGCGTGGAAGAAAAGATGATAAAGGGGTTTTTGCTGAGCAAATTTTTGAAGACCTTGCCTTTCCAAAACACGAAGATGATTTTAATACATTATCTGAATATATTGAGACACATAGCGAATTCACCCTACCAATGTCTGTATTTGATGACTTGTATGATGACTATACGGAATGGTTGAAGTTTTAAATTCTTTTCACTAATAAATATTGATAGAGCCTGGGACACGACTCATTGTCTCAGGTGTTTTAATGTAAAGGGATTCAAACTCTACACTTTTTTAGTTATAACTTTTGTTTGACGTACACAGAATAATTACACTGTTTTCTCAATGAAACATACGTTTAATATAGTAATTTTTAGCATGTACTACTCAAGCCTCATGTGATTTTTACTTACATACATCATAATTAAAAATATTCGAATACATACAAGATGAAAATTCCTCAATAACTTGTTAATGATTAAGTATAAATATAACCATGAATTTATATTTTGTATAACTCAATATGAACGTATAAGGATGTGATACCATGAATGATCATCAAAAAAATCATGCAACATCTCAAGATGATAATACAAAGTCAACACCGTCTAAAAATAGCAAGCAAATAAAAATTAAATTATGGCATTTCATACTCATTATTTTGGGCATTATTCTTTTAACATCTATCATAACTGTAGTATCAACGATTTTAATTAGCCATCAAAAAAGTGGTTTAAATAAAGAACAACGTGCAAATTTAAAAAAAATTGAATATGTCTATCAAACACTTAATAAAGATTATTACAAAAAGCAAAGTTCTGATAAATTAACTCAATCTGCCATAAATGGTATGGTTAAAGAACTGAAAGATCCATATTCAGAATATATGACTGCTGAAGAAACAAAACAATTTAATGAAGGTGTATCAGGTGATTTCGTTGGCATAGGTGCCGAAATGCAAAAGAAAAATGAACAGATAAGTGTTACTAGTCCAATGAAGGATTCACCAGCAGAAAAAGCTGGTATTCAACCTAAAGATATCGTCACACAAGTGAATCATCATTCGGTAGTCGGTAAACCACTTGATCAAGTTGTTAAAATGGTCAGAGGTAAAAAAGGAACATATGTTACTTTAACTATAAAACGTGGTTCGCAAGAAAAGGATATTAAGATTAAACGCGATACCATTCACGTTAAGAGTGTAGAGTATGAGAAAAAGGACAATGTAGGCGTTTTAACAATCAATAAATTCCAGAGCAATACTTCTGGTGAACTCAAATCTGCAATCATCAAAGCGCATAAGCAAGGCGTCCGTCATATCATTTTAGATTTGAGAAATAATCCGGGTGGTTTATTAGATGAAGCAGTCAAGATGGCAAACATCTTTATTGATAAGGGAAATACAGTCGTTCAATTGGAAAAAGGTAAGGATAAGGAAGAATTAAAAACTTCTAATCAAGCACTAAAACAAGCAAAAGATATGAAAGTATCCATCTTAGTTAATGAGGGATCAGCTAGTGCTTCAGAAGTGTTTACAGGTGCTATGAAAGACTATCATAAAGCTAAAGTTTATGGTTCTAAAACATTTGGTAAGGGTATCGTTCAGACCACTCGTGAATTCAGTGATGGTTCATTAATTAAATATACAGAGATGAAATGGCTAACGCCTGATGGCCATTATATACATGGTAAAGGAATTAGACCAGATGTTAGTATCTCAACACCAAAATACCAATCACTCAATGTCATTCCAGATAACAAAACTTATCATCAGGGTGAAAAAGATAAAAATGTTAAAACGATGAAAATAGGTCTAAAAGCTTTAGGTTATCAAATTGATAATGAAACAAACATATTTGACGAACAATTAGAATCCGCTATTAAAACATTTCAACAAGACAATAATTTAAAAGTTAATGGCAATTTTGATAAAAAAACAAATGATAAATTTACTGAAAAACTTGTTGAAAAAGCGAATAAAAAAGATACTGTTTTAAACGATTTACTAAACAAACTAAAATAAACTTGCGAGAAAACCATTAAACGAAAAGAACGCATTCAACTCTTTAAGTGTAATATCATTCTTAAAGAGTTGGATTTCTTAAATTTAATAACCATTCACGTTTGAATTAAGAGCCTGAGACATATAGTATATGTACAGGCTCTTAATCATATCTGATAATTCTGATTAGTTGGAAATACAACTTTTATAAAAGTTATTCCTATTAAGGTATGGTCCCAATCATTTCTTAACATTTTCAGATTTTCGTTAATTGATTGAGTCTTGAAAGTATCAATATGATTTAAATTTATTGTTACTACTCGTTAAAATTTAAAAAAAGAGGTGTTTTAGTAAGATGATTAGATTAGCAACTAAAGATGATTTACTTAGTATTACTCAATTAGTCAAAGAGGCTAAACAGATTATGGAAGAATTCAACAACAACCAATGGGATGATGAATATCCCGCGAAAGAGCATTTTGAAGAAGACATCGAAAATAAAACACTATACGTTTTAGACGTTGATCATACAATTTATGGTTTTATTGTTATCGACCAAAACCAATCGGAGTGGTATGATGACATTGATTGGCCTGTTAATCGAAATGGAGCATACGTTATTCACAGATTAGCTGGATCAAAACAATATAAAGGTGCTGCGACTGAACTTTTCCAATTTGCCATGGACTTAGCAAATGAACATGATATTCATGTCATTTTAACGGATACATTTGCCCTCAATAAACCTGCTCAAGGATTATTTGAAAAGTTTGGTTTTACTAAAGTTGATGAGATAGAGATAGATTATCATCCTTTTGATAGAGGGGCACCTTTTTATGCTTATTATAAAAACATATAAGAATAGAGGTTGTAATTATGACAAAAATTGCATATACAGGTGGAGGAACAGTAGGACATGTTTCAGTGAATTTAAGTTTAATTCCTACTTCGATTGAAAAAGGACACGAAGCATTTTATATTGGTTCAAAACATGGTATTGAAAGAGAAATGATAGAGTCACAACTCCCTAATATTCAATATTATCCAATATCAAGCGGTAAATTACGTCGTTATCTATCCTTTGAAAATGCAAAAGATGTCTTTAAAGTTTTGAAAGGAATTTTAGATGCACGTAAAATACTTAAAAAACAAAAACCAGACTTACTCTTTTCAAAAGGTGGTTTTGTTAGTGTTCCGGTAGTTATAGCCGCACGTTCTTTAAAAATTCCAACTATCATACACGAATCAGATTTAACTCCTGGATTAGCTAATAAAATTTCTTTAAAATTTGCTAAGAAAATATACACAACCTTTGAAGATACACTTGCATATCTTCCAAAAGATAAAGCTGATTTTGTTGGAGCTACTGTACGTGAGGACTTAAAACAAGGGAATAAAGAAAGAGGTTATCAACTCACTAATTTTGATAAAAACAAAAAAGTGTTATTGGTCATGGGTGGAAGTTTAGGTAGTAAAAAACTTAATAATATCATTCGTCAAAATATTGAGGCACTTCTCCATGATTATCAAATTATACACTTAACTGGAAAAGGGCTTGTTGATGACTCAATTAATAAAAAAGGTTATGTTCAATTTGAATTTGTTAAAGACGACTTAACTGATTTATTAGCAATCACTGATACTGTTATAAGTCGCGCAGGTTCTAACGCAATTTATGAATTTTTAACGCTGCGAATACCGATGCTACTCATCCCCTTAGGACTTGATCAATCAAGAGGAGATCAAATTGATAATGCTAAAAACTTTGAATCTAAGGGTTATGGTCGTCATATTCCTGAAGATCAACTTACAGAAGTTAACTTATTGCAAGAATTAAATGATATTGAATTACATCGTGAATCTATTATTAAACAAATGGAAACATATCAAGAGAGTTACACGAAAGAAGATTTATTTGATAAAATTATTCATGATGCATTAAACAAGTAGGGGGCACCTATAATGAATCGATGGAAACGCATTTCATTGCTGATTGTTTTTACACTTATTTTTGGTATAATAGCTTTTTTTCATGAGTCAAGGCTTGGAAAATGGATAGATAACGAAGTATATGAATTTATTTATTCATCTGAAAGTTTCATTACCACATCTATTATGTTAGGTGCAACAAAAATTGGTGAAGTTTGGGCAATGGTTGCGCTATCCTTATTATTAGTTGCTTACCTTATGCTAAAACGTTTCAAGATTGAGACATTATTCTTTGTAATAGTAATGAGCTTATCTAGTACACTCAATCCACTATTAAAGAATATCTTTGATAGGGAACGTCCAACATTATTGCGTTTAATTGACATTTCCGGCTTTAGTTTTCCAAGTGGTCATGCTATGGGCTCAACTTCATTCTTTGGAAGCGCTATATATGTAATAAACCGTCATGATTCGGGTATCTCTAAAGGCGTGTTAATCGGTTTATGCGCACTTTTCATTTTATTAATATCAACTTCTAGAGTATACCTAGGCGTTCATTACCCTACAGATATTATTGCCGGCATTATTGGTGGTGCCTTCTGCATTGTTTTATCAACGTTAATATTGAAAAAACAACTCGCTGTATAAAGAAGCGCGGTTGGAATTTTAAATTAAATAGGTATTGACCAAACCACTGAAATGATTGTGAGTAAACAATGATTTTAGTGGTTTATTTAGTATATTCAAATCGGCGTTTTTAAATAAATATTGTTTGTAAGCTCAATGTTAATAATATTTATCTTATATTAATTTCTTTGTTTTCATTTTTGTTAATAAAAGACTTAAAATGTTGTCTTATAAATGTTTTAAGTCTTTTGTTTTTTGAAAAATTACAAACAAAAAATTTTGATTTACGAAAACTTAAATTTGAAAAAAGTTTACTTTAATAGCGATTACTTATACTGAACTTGTGATTAAATCTTCAAAGGAGCAAAGACATGATACAAATCAAGGATTTAAACAAAGTTTACGACAATGGTAGTCACGCAGTTAAAGATTTCAATCTAGATATTGAGGACAATGAATTTGTAGTATTTGTAGGACCTTCGGGATGTGGGAAATCAACAACGTTACGTATAATTGCAGGACTTGAAGATGTGAGCAAAGGGACAATTAGTATCAACGATCAAGTAATCAATGATTTACAACCTAAAGATCGTAAGATTGCTATGGTCTTTCAAAACTATGCATTATATCCACATATGACAGTTTATAAAAATTTAGCTTTCGGCTTAAAAATGCGAGGAATCAAGAAGAAAATTTATGACGAAAAAATTCAACATGCAGCTCAAATATTAGAAATTGAAAACCTCCTCGATCGTAAACCTAAAGCCTTATCTGGAGGACAACGTCAACGTGTGGCACTTGGTCGAGCTATCGTTAGAGAAGCTCAAATCTTTCTCATGGATGAACCACTTTCTAATTTAGATGCTAAATTACGAAGTAACATGAGAAGCGAAATTATAAAAATACATAAACAAATGAAAGCAACAACGATTTACGTGACACACGACCAAACTGAAGCTATGACAATGGCATCACGTATCGTCATATTAAAACAAGGCGAAATACAACAAATTGGTACGCCTGAAGAAATTTATCGTCATCCTGTCAATGAATTTGTTGCCACTTTCATTGGTAGCCCATCAATGAATATGGTTCCAATGACCTACAACATGGATGCTTGGTACTTCGATGGACAAAAAGTGGCTGATGCTACATTACTTCAACTTGCATCGCATGCACAATACAGACTTGGTATACGACCTGAAGACTTACATCTTGTTAATGATAACGAAATAAGTAATTATCCAATCCAACTTTCTCAATTCACTGTAGACTTAGTTGAGTTAACTGGTTCATACAAATTACTTCACTGTCATCACAATGAGCATAAAATCATAGCAGCTGTAGATAGTAATTTGGATTTTGAATTAGGACAAACAGTTTCCTTCGGTATAAAAACGGAAGATGCACACTTTTTCGATTCTGATTCAGGCGAAAGAGTACAAGAGGAGGTTTTATCATGAGTAAAAACAAAAAACAAAGCCTTCAATCCGCTCATCAAAAACCTTTGTTAAAAAGAATGTGGGAACACAAAGTACTTTACTTAATGATTTTACCTTGTTTACTCTTTTTCTTGATTTTCAACTATATTCCAATGACAAGTCTTGTTCTGGCATTCAAAGATTTCCGCTTCGATACTGGTATCATCGGCGGTGATTGGAAAGGGCTATACTATTTTAAACGCTTTTTCTCTGACCCTCGCTGTATTCAAATTATTATGAATACGCTAATTATAAGTGGCATGAAATTGATTTTAGCTCTACCATTTCCAATTATTTTAGCCATTATGTTTAACGAAATTAAAGATTCTAAATTAGGTAAGATTAGAGGTTTATTTCAAGGCGTACTTTACATCCCTCACTTTTTATCTTGGGTTGTAGTTATCGGTATTTTCAAGAAATTACTCGCTCCAGATGATGGACTTATGAATCAACTGATCCATCAATTTGGTGGCGACGGGTCGACTTACTTTATGATGAACCCTGAGTATTTTCACACCATCATGTTTTCTAGTTATATATGGAAGAATGTAGGCTGGGATTCCATTATTTATTTTGCAGCAATTATGAGTATTAATCCTGAAATTTATGAATCAGCTACGATTGATGGCGCGAATCGTTTCAAACAAATTATACATATTACCTTACCTATGTTAACGCCAACAATTGTTATCTTATTCATCATTTCTCTAGGCGATATTTTAAAAGCAGGGTTCGATCAAATTTACCTACTCAAAACACCAGGTAACGCTAACGTTTCAGAAATACTGGATACATTTGTGATTCGTACTGGTATTGAGCAAGGCGATTTCAGTTACGCAATTGCGATTAGTCTATTACAGGGTGTGATAGGACTTATCGCTGTCGTCATTATTAATAAATTCGCAGATAAGAAACTGGATACATCACTATATTAAGGAGAATGTACATGTTTAGAAAGTCTATGCTCATCTTAATAATTGCAGTCATTTTGTTCGTAACAGCATGTAGCAAAGATAAAACGCAAGATGAAGCGAAAAGAGAAGCAGATGCTAAAGGTAAACCAGATACATGGATTGCAGATAGAAAACTTAAAGGACTTGTGTTTCAAAGTGATAACGATGCCTCCCCTAAAATGAATAAAGAAGTCGCTCAAGAACTTAAGAAAAAGACTGGCATCACGTTAGAACTTCAAACCGTTTCTAATGAAGATTCCACAGAAGCATTAACTTCAGGACTCGCTTCAGGAGATTTACCCGACTTCATCGTTTATTACTTAGACGATAGTGGACGACCTGAAATGAAAGTACTAAATAAAGCAGCGAAACAAGGTCGACTCACAGACTTAACGAAAATGCTTAAAAACACAAAAATTTATAGTAAGTATTTCAAAAAAGGATATTTACCAAAAGATACGAAAGATAACATCATGTTTAATAAAGAACAAGATGGAACGTACCTTGTACATATGGGGATTAACCGTCATCCAGGACAAGAAGAACGTCGCACTGTAGGTGGTCCTTATGTCAGAAAAGATATCATGGATAAACTTCATATCGACCCTGCTTCTATCAAGACGTCCAAAGATGTAGAAAAACTTGCTGAAAAGATGAAAGAACACCACTTCAAAGATGATAATGGTAAAGAAATCACACCTATTGGCCCAACAGCATGGGGCGGTGACGATCGTACTAGATTCTATAATGACCTTGTGTGGAATGGTCAGTCTGATGAGAAATTTTTAAATAAAGGTAAGAAAATTATACATGAATCACAAACCGAATATCCACTTAAACGTGTACATTACGTTAAAGACCTTATGAAGAAAGGCTTAATGACAAAAGAGTTCTATACAATGGAAGAAAATAAAGCAAAAGAAGGACTCGTAAATGGCTCATGGGGCATTGTTTCAGATTTACATAACTATGTTACTGAAAATCAAAGTATGAAATACGTTCCACTTGGGCCACTCAATACAGTCAAAGGTAAATTTAGAGTTGAAAAGCCATATAAATCAGGCGCAAACGGTTGGGCTGTACCAAGTACGACTGAACATCCTGAAGACGTCGTTAAACTCGCTGATTTCCTTGCAAGTCGCAAAGGTAAATTACTCGGTCAGTACGGTATTAAAGGACGTGACTATACGTTAGATAAGAAAGGTAACCCTCATGTTAAACCTGAAGTGTTAAAAGAAGTTGAAAATAATCCAGACGAAGCTAAAAAACGTGGTTTTAGAGGTGCGGGTTCTTATTGGGCAGATCATCTTGGTTATACTGATATAGATAATAAAGCTGATTTCGGTGAAACTGAATACGGAGATAATACAAAAACGAAAAAGACGACTCCTGAAAAGATTGCTGATATGTGGCATTATGATGAAAGACAGAAACACGCCAAAATCGTAAACGGACTCACAGTAAAGTCATTCTTATCTAAATATGAATATGGCGAAGATTTAGAAATTGCACTCGATGATTATAGTGACGCTATTAAACGTGCTTATTATTCTCAATCAGACAAGGAAGCGAAACAAATTATTGATAGTGCTAAGCAACGTTTAGAAGAGGCAGGCTTAAATCAATTTGAAAGATACGTTGAAAATCAAAGAGATAAAAAAGGAACTCAAATTATTTATTAAGAGGTGGCAGAGACAATGAAAGTTTCACAAGATAAAAGTGCACTTGTCATTCGTATTATCTCATTAATCATTATTATTGGCTTAGTAATCACGATTATCCTCCCGATGATTAATATCTTTGCCTTAGCATTTAACTCTGGGGTAGATGCTCAAAAAGGTGGCATCACTTTCTACCCGCGTAAATTTTCACTAGATAATTTTAAGGAGATATTTAAACAAGGCACGTTATTAAATGCATTATTTATTAGTATCGCAAAGACAGTCATAGGAACGATACTAAGCGTCATATTAACAGCTATGGCTGCATACGTTCTAACAATCAAAAGTTTACCGTTTCGAAGAATCATCTCATTCTTCCTAGTCTTTACGATGTTATTCAGTGTCGGTGTTGTACCACTTTATATCCTATTAAATCAACTTCATTTAACTGATACATTCTGGGTATACATTTTACCGTCACTTTATAGCGTTTATAACATTTTAATTATGCGTACATTCTTCAATCAATTACCTAGTAGTGTGATTGAAGCCGCTAGAGTAGATGGTTGTAATGACTTTCAAATCTTTTGGAAAATTGTCTTACCCATGAGTAAACCCGTGGTGGCATCAATTACATTATTTAACGCCGTGAGTCAGTGGAATGATTGGTTTACAGGTGCATTCTTCGTACGTAATCCAAACCTCAAACCGTTAGCTACTGTTTTACAAGATATGTTAACGAAACAAGCTGCCATTGCAGATGCTTTAAAACAAAAGTCAGGTTCATATGCGATGTTAGACAAGTTGACAATTACAGGGGACTCAATGCAGATGGCAATGATTGTACTATTAACAATTCCAGTATTATTCCTCTTCCCATTTGTTCAGAAGCATTTTGTAAAAGGTATAACTATCGGTTCGACAAAAGAGTAAAGGAGACGAAACAATGACTACAATTCTACAATTAAGCGATTTACATATTGGGCCACACAATGATGAAAAAGATCAAAAAACTTACGATTTAATTCATCATATGATGACACACTATCAACCTGACATCACAGTATTAACAGGTGACCAAATTTGGTCTGAAGGCGTCATTGATTCAGGTCGCGTTTATAAGAAATTAATGGAGTATTTAAATCGATATGATACGCAAATTGCAACGACATTTGGTAATCACGATACAGAGGGGCATCTCAAACGTTCAGACTTACGCGCTATTGAGGACCAATATTCTACCAACTATGTACAGAAAAATCATAGCCTCATTGTTGATGATAAAGAAGCTTATACAATAGAAGTTGTAAACAACGATACAGTCACACATGTGCTTTATGTTATTGATGGAGGAGATTATAATCCATTTGGCATAGGTGATTATGATTTTATAAGACCTGAACATGTGAATTGGCTTAGGGAAACACATCAAGCATATCAAACTCAATTTCAACACAACTTTCAACATAACTTATTATTTACACATATTCCATTACAAGAATATAGAGAAGTTGAGAATATTGGTGAATATCATGGCATTTTCAATGAACCTATTGCGTGCTCAAAAATTAATTCCGGATTATTTAGTCAGATGTTACTAAACGGTGATATTGAAGGTATGTTCTGCGGTCATGACCATGACAATGATTTTACGATTAATTTATATGGGATTCGCCTTAGCTTTGGTCGTGTTGGTGGTTACAATACTTATGGTGATTTACAACGTGGGGCTAGATTAATTGAGTTGCAACCTGACGCTATATATAAATCGAAAGTGTTAGAATTTGATGATCGTTTCTAAAAGAACTTTTCGGTCATTATACATTCCTATTTTAATAGAACAACTTTTCATACTCATCATGGGTCAAGCTGATACATTGATGTTAAACAGCTATAGCACTGATGCCGTTGCTGCTTCGGGAATGATAAGCCAAATACTCATGCTCATCACGTTTCTGATTACAATCATTCATGTGGGTACAAATATACGTATTGTTCACTTGAAGGAACATCAACCTTCAAGTATTTCACAAGAGATTTATCATAATTTGTTATTCAATATCATAGTATCTATCGTATTTACGATTGTGATTGGGATCGCATTCGAACTTATCTTACGACTTTTTCAGGTACCTCAAGATATATTCAAACTGACCTATCAATTTGGAATGATTATATTGAGTGTACTCACTTTAACGACCTGTCACATGTATATTGGTACTGTATTACGTGTCATGAATCATGCATCATCAGCTACACGCATTACTATCATTAGTAATGTGACTAATATCATTTTGAACGGTATCGTACTCTTTATTATTCCAGAATATGTAGGTAACCCTGTATTAGGTGTCGCAGTGGTAACAGCGTTCAGTCGTTTATTGGGATGTACTTTAGCTTTAATTGCGCTGATACAAATTTTCCGTCCATTCAAGCATTACTTCAAGCTGAGCTGGAAGAAAATATATCAGGTTTCGACATTAGGTATCCCAACAGCAGGTGAACAAATTTCTTATAATTTTGCACAGACATTTACAACTGCATTTATTGCGATGTTAGGCACTCAAGTCATCGCTGCGAAATCTGTTTCTACTGTTTTAAGCGGCCTGTCTTTTAGTTGTGCTATGGCATTTAGTGCTGCTAGCCAAATTTATTTAGGAAAATTTATATCCCGTCGACGTTACCGTACTTTAAAGAAAGTTGTTATAAAAAGTATTTGGTTTAATATCACACAATCTTTCATGATTATGACGTGTGTATTTATAGGATTTATAGTGTGTGGACGTTGGATAACACACGACTTACAAACCTATCATTTAATCATTTACTATCTTGTTATACTTTTTGGATTAGAACCGATACGTGCAATTAATAATCTAATTGTAGATTTATTAAACGTGACAGGGGATGTACGTTATCCAGTCACCGTGAGTGTTGTGACCACATGGTTGTTATTATTACCTGGAAGTTATCTATTAGGTATTCATTGGAGATTAGGTTATACAGGAATTATTTTAGTGAGTATTGCTGATGAAGCGCTGAGATTTATCATTATGTATCTTAGATGGCGAAATGATCGTTGGCAAGCACGAATGAAGCAGATTGGAGTATAGATAATTATGTATAAAAGAAATGAACGTTTGAATCTTATTCGTAAACGTGTTGATCAGTACGGACAGGTGGCAGTAAAAGATTTAGCTATATTCTTACAAGTTACGCCTGAAACCGTGAGAAAGGATTTAGAAACCTTAGAAAACGATAAACTGATTACACGTACACATGGAGGTGCGATACAATACAATCATATTAATAAAGAGAAATCATATGCGAATAAGTGGCAGAAACAATCACAAGTAAAAGAGCGTATTGCTAAGAAAGCTGCTTTGCAAATACAGTCTGGAGAAATTATTGTCATCGATGGTGGAACCACAACAGGGCGAATTCCTCAATATCTCAATGATATTACTCAGACCACGATTGTGACGAATTCTCTGAAGATTGCGGATGAATTGAATCGTGCTATAGAGGAGCAACGAATTCAAGCAGAAGTGATTATGCTTGCTGGAAAGACGAATACTGAACAAGATGTTGTGCGCGGGCATATGACGAATGAGTTATTACAACGTTTTAAATTTGATAAAGCTTTTATTTCATGTGGTTCGTTTGATACGAGTGATTGTTATGAATTTGATCTGGAAGAAGCGCATGCAAGTCACATTATGATTCAAAAAAGTCAACTGAGTTATCTCTTAGCGGATAGTAGTAAGCGAGATGCGCATGCGTCGTATCGTATTGATGGGTTTAGCGAAATTGATTATATGATTTCTGATTATGCTAAACCTCAGAATATAGAATATTTTAATCAGAAGCATTGGTTACAGATTTAACTTATAGAAAATGAAGCCTGAGACTTCGTCTTTTTTAAATAAAAGAAGACGCCTCAGGCTTTATTTAATTTTACGAATGGTAACACCTGAGGCTTTGCCCAAGTATAAGTGCCACTAGCAATGAATATTTTTTTCGTTGCAGTGGCACTAAAAAACAGCAGACCTCAAGTGTCAAAGGCCTACTGCTTTTATTGAAACGTCCTATCTTAACGTTAGTCTTTTACGGGCATATAAAAGGGGATAGTTGAAAATGACCAATCCAAAAGAACAACTTGTATGTGGGGGGAATGTTTTTCAATTGGTATTGATAATCATTTTCAATTAACATTATACATGATTGATAATGATTGTCAATTAGAAATATATACATTTTTTCGATTTAATTTAAATATAATGATAATGCTAGAGTGACTTTTTCTAAAGACAGTCTACTTATTCGACTATCTATTAAGGTGGTTCATGGTAAAATGATACTAGTTTCATAACAAATCATTTACAATTTTGAATTACATCTTTAGAAATACGAGTTAATTGTTTAAGATGTAGCGTGAGGTGCAAATATGACAAATATTTTAATCGTAGAAGATGAGCAAAATCTTGCTAGATTTATAGAGCTTGAATTAACTCATGAAAATTATACTGTTGATATAGAGAATGATGGAAAGGCAGGTTTGGACAAAGCATTATCTAAGCCCTATGATTTATATATTTTAGACTTAATGCTTCCAAACATAAATGGTCTAGAAATTTGTAGACAAATTCGTCAAAAAACAACTACTCCCATTATCATCATTACTGCAAAAAGCGAGACATATGATAAAGTAGCTGGGTTGGACTATGGGGCAGATGACTACATTGTAAAACCCTTTGATATAGAAGAATTGCTTGCAAGAATAAGAGCGGTATTGCGCAGACAGCCAGATAAAGATGTTTTAGATATCAATGGTATTATCATTGATAAAGATGCCTTTAAAGTTACTGTTAATGGCCATCAATTAGAATTAACTAAAACAGAATACGATTTACTATATGTTTTAGCTGAAAATCGTAACCACGTCATGCAACGTGAACAAATTCTCAATCACGTATGGGGGTATAATAGTGAAGTAGAAACGAATGTCGTTGATGTTTATATTCGTTATTTACGTAATAAACTCAAACCTTTTAATAAAGAAAAATCCATAGAAACAGTACGTGGCGTAGGGTATGTGATTCGATGATTAAGCGTCAAAAATTAAAATATAAATGGATGCTTATTACGACGCTCATTACCTTCACGACAATATTACTTTTCTGCTTAATTATTATTTTCTTTTTAAAAGATACTTTACGAAGTAGTGAAATTGACGAAGCTGAAAGAAGTTCAAATGATATCGCCAATCTGTTCCATTCAAAATCTTTAAGTGATATATCTGCATTGGATTTAAATGCATCCTTAGAAAATTTTCAAGAAATATTGATTTATGATGATAAGGGTAGAAAGTTAATTCAAACATCAAATGATAATACACTTGCTTATGATAACAAAATTGATTTCAAACATCCTGAACGTATACATATTCATAGAAGCCACGGTATTAATTACTTAGTAATAACTGAACCTATACGTTCGAAGGAATTTTCTGGATACAGTGTATTAGTCCATTCTCTTCAAAATTATGATAATCTCGTTAAATCACTTTATATCGTTGCACTTGCTTTTGGATTAATTGCAACCATTATAACCGCCGGCGTGAGTTATATCTTTTCTTCGCAAATTACTAAACCAATAGTTACAATGTCCAATAAAATGAATCAAATTAGAAGAGATGGTTTTCAAAATAAACTTGAATTAACTACAAATTATGAAGAAACAGACAATTTAATTGATACCTTTAATGAAATGATGTATCAAATAGAAGAATCTTTTAATCAGCAACGTCAATTTGTCGAGGATGCTTCACATGAATTAAGAACGCCACTACAGATTATTCAAGGTCATCTCAATTTAATTCAACGTTGGGGAAAAAAAGATCCAGCAGTTTTGGAGGAATCTTTGAATATTTCAATTGAGGAAGTGAATCGAATAACAAAACTTGTCGAAGAACTACTTTTACTTACCAAAGATAGAGTCAATCATAATGTTTTGGAATGTGAAAATGTAGACATAAATAGCGAGATTCAGTCACGTGTGAAGTCACTGCAACACCTACATCCAGATTATACCTTTGAAACACATCTTGCTACTAAACCTATCCAATTAAAAATTAACCGTCATCAGTTTGAACAACTTTTACTCATATTTATTGATAATGCAATGAAATACGATACTGAACATAAGCACATTAAAATTGTTACTCAACTAAAAAATAAAATGATTATGATTGATATTACTGATCATGGTATGGGTATACCAAAAGCTGACTTAGAATTTATCTTTGATAGATTTTATCGTGTAGATAAATCACGTGCACGTAGTCAGGGAGGCAATGGATTAGGACTATCAATAGCTGAAAAAATTGTACAACTTAACGGTGGTATGATTCAGGTTGAAAGTGAACTACAAAATTACACGACTTTCAAAATCAGTTTTCCAGTACTAAATTAAATAAATAGTATTATTTAAGTAACGAATGATTACAATCAAACAAGGGACAAATAAATTATTACAGGCTTAGATATTAACAATCCTTAAACTAGTACTATAAATGATTAAATCCATTGACACCTATCATTATAAATAAAGATTACGGACATTATACTAAGATGCTGATTAGAATAGCTATATCATGTCATACTAATGAAAGGAACTTCTTCACAAAAGTTCTCTTACTATAGACTTGACAATCTAAACTTGATAGATGGAGATAGCGATCATACGGGAGCGAGACTATGAATTTGGAGTAAATTCTGTCTTGCTCCTATTTTGTATAATAATAGGTAAATGTACTTTAACAATATATGAAATAATGCTATGATAACCATGTAAGCGTTTCATCATTTTTGTGGAGGGTGTTAAATGACTAAGAACAAGAAAGAATTTACAGAGGCTCCTGTAAACTTCGGTGCAAATCTTGGCCTTATGCTAGATTTGTATGATGATTATCTACAAGATCCATCATCCGTACCTGAAGATTTACAAGTCTTGTTCAGTACAATTAAAACAGGTGAAGCTCATATCGAAGCTAAACCTACCACTGATGGGGGTGGTTCACAAGCGGGAGATAGCACAATTAAACGTGTTATGCGCTTAATCGATAATATTCGTCAATACGGACATTTAAAAGCAGATATTTATCCAGTAAATCCTCCAGAGCGTCAAAATGTTCCTAAATTAGAAATCGAAGATTTTGATTTAGATAAAGAAACTTTGGAAAAAATATCATCTGGAATTGTCTCTGAACATTTTAAAGACATTTATGACAATGCCTATGATGCAATTGTTCGTATGGAAAGACGTTACAAAGGACCGATAGCTTTTGAATACACTCACATTAATAATAATAAAGAACGTGTGTGGTTAAAAAGAAGAATTGAAACGCCTTATAAAGCAAGTTTAAACGATAATCAAAAAAAAGAACTTTTCAAAAAACTCGCACACGTAGAAGGTTTTGAAAAATATTTGCACAAAAATTTTGTTGGGGCTAAACGTTTTTCAATTGAAGGTGTCGATACGTTAGTTCCAATGCTTCAACACACAATCACATTAGCAGGTAACGAGGGGATTAAAAACATTCAAATCGGTATGGCTCACCGTGGACGTTTAAATGTATTAACGCATGTCTTGGAAAAACCTTATGAGATGATGATTTCAGAATTTATGCATACAGATCCAATGAAGTTTTTACCAGAAGATGGTAGTTTAGAATTAACTTCAGGTTGGACATCAGATGTGAAGTATCACCTAGGTGGCGTTAAAACGACTAACTCATATGGAATAGAACAACGTATTTCTTTAGCGAATAATCCAAGTCATTTGGAAATCGTTGCACCCGTTGTTGCTGGTAAAACAAGAGCAGCACAAGATAATACACATCAAGTAGGAGGTCCATCTACCGACTTCCATAAAGCAATGCCGATTATTATACATGGTGATGCGGCATATCCAGGTCAAGGTATTAATTTTGAAACGATGAACTTAGGTAGTTTAAAAGGATATTCTACAGGTGGTTCACTTCATATTATTACAAATAATAGAATCGGTTTTACAACTGAACCTTTTGATGGACGTTCAACAACGTACTCTTCCGACGTAGCTAAAGGTTACGATGTTCCAATACTACACGTAAATGCCGATGATGTAGAAGCAACAATTGAAGCTATTGAAATTGCAATGGAGTTCCGTAAAGAATTTCATAAAGATGTAGTTATTGATTTAGTAGGTTATCGTCGTTATGGGCATAATGAAATGGATGAGCCTTCTATTACTAATCCAGTTCCATACCAAAATATTAGAAAACATGATTCAGTTGAAATTTTATATGGTAAAAAGTTAGTTGATGAAGGTATTATTTCTGAAGACGAAATGAATGAAGTCATTGACAGTGTTCAAAAAGAAATGCGAACAGCACATGATAAAATTGATAAAAATGACAAAATGAATAACCCAGATATGGAAAAACCAGAATCACTCCAACTACCTTTACAAAGTGATACGAAAGATTTCTCATTTGATCATTTAAAAGAAATCAATGATGCAATGCTTGATTATCCAAAAGATTTTCATGTACTGAAAAAGCTCAATAAAGTACTTGAAAAACGTAGAGAACCTTTTGAAAAAGAAGGGGGGCTCGTCGATTGGGCTCAAGCAGAGCAACTTGCTTTTGCAACCATATTACAAGATGGAACTTCAATTCGTTTAACAGGTCAAGATAGTGAACGGGGAACATTTAGTCATAGACATGCTGTGCTTCATGATGAAGAAAATGGTAATACATTCACGCCATTGCATCATGTACCTCAACAACAGGCTACTTTTGATATTCATAATTCGCCGCTATCTGAAGCAGCTGTAGTTGGATTTGAGTATGGTTATAACGTCGAAAATAAAGGTAACTTTAACATATGGGAAGCTCAATATGGCGACTTTTCTAATATGTCTCAAATGATGTTTGACAATTTCCTCTCAAGTTCTCGCGCAAAATGGGGTGAGCGTTCAGGTTTAACACTTTTCTTACCACATGCTTTTGAAGGGCAAGGACCAGAGCATTCATCGGCACGCTTAGAAAGATTTCTACAATTAGCCGCTGAAAATAATTCAACTGTAGTTAATCTATCTAGTGCAAGTAATTACTTCCATTTACTACGTGCGCAAGCCGCTAGTTTAGATACATTAGAAATGAGACCATTAATTGTCATGTCACCTAAGAGTCTTTTAAGAAATAAAACAGTAGCTAAACCTATTGATGAGTTTACATCTGGCGGTTTTAAACCTATCATCACAGAAGATATCGAAGAACAAAAAGTCAAAAGAGTGATTTTAGCATCAGGAAAGATGTATATTGACCTAAAAGAATATTTAGCTAAAAATCCTAACGATTCTATTCTTCTCATAGCAGTAGAAAGATTATATCCGTTCCCAGAAGAAGAAATTAAAGAAGTATTAAAATCGTTACCTCATCTTGAAAATGTGTCATGGGTTCAAGAAGAACCTAAAAATCAAGGTGCATGGTTATTTGTGTATCCTTATCTAAAAGCACTTGTTGCTAATAAATATGATTTCACTTATCACGGTAGAATACAAAGAGCTGCACCTGCTGAAGGCGATGGAGAAATTCATAAACTTGTACAAACTAAAATTATTGAAAGTAGCATTAACAATTAACTAGGGGGAAAAATAAGTATGGCAGAAGTAAAAGTTCCAGAATTAGCAGAATCAATCACAGAGGGTACCATTGCAGAATGGTTAAAAAATGTAGGCGATAATGTAGATAAAGGTGAAGCTATCTTAGAACTAGAAACAGATAAAGTTAACGTCGAAGTAGTTTCTGAAGAAGCTGGGGTATTATCAGAACAATTAGCCGAGGAAGGCGATACAGTTGAAGTAGGTCAAGCTGTAGCTGTAGTAGGAGAAGGACAAGTAAACACATCTAGCGATAGTTCTAACGAATCTTCACAAAAAGATGAAGCTAAAGAGAAAGAAACGCCAAAACAATCTAATTCGAATTCTAGTGAAAGTAAAAATACACAAGATAATAGCCAACAACGTATCAGTGCAACACCATCTGCACGTCGACATGCACGTAAAAATGGCGTTGATTTAAGCGAAGTATCCGGAAAAGGCAATGATGTTTTAAGAAAAGATGATGTTGAAAATAGTCAAAAATCTTCGAGTGAAACAGCTAAAAGTGAAAGCAAATCACAAAACAGTGGTTCTAAACAAACCAATAACAATCCATCAAAACCTGTTATTCGTGAAAAAATGTCTCGACGCAAAAAAACTGCTGCAAAAAAATTATTAGAAGTATCAAATCAAACAGCTATGCTTACTACATTTAATGAAGTTGATATGACAAACGTTATGGATTTACGTAAACGTAAAAAAGAGCAATTTATCAAAGACCATGATGGTACTAAATTAGGATTTATGTCCTTCTTCACTAAAGCTGCCGTTGCAGCTCTCAAAAAATATCCTGAAGTAAATGCTGAGATAGATGGCGATGATATGATTACTAAACAATTTTACGATATCGGCATTGCAGTATCCACTGACGATGGATTACTCGTACCATTTGTTAGAGATTGTGATAAGAAAAATTTTGCAGAAATTGAACAAGAAATCGCTAATTTAGCCGTAAAAGCTCGTGATAAAAAATTAGGCCTTGATGACATGGTTAACGGTTCGTTTACCATCACTAATGGCGGTATCTTTGGCTCAATGATGAGTACACCGATTATAAATGGTAATCAAGCAGCTATCTTAGGTATGCATTCAATTATTACACGCCCAATTGCAGTTGATAAAGATACAATTGAAAATCGTCCAATGATGTATATCGCATTAAGCTATGATCATAGAATCATCGATGGGAAAGAGGCTGTAGGATTCTTAAAAACCATTAAAGAACTCATTGAAAATCCTGAAGATTTATTACTTGAATCATAATTTGGAACCTAACATACTTAAAAAACAACGACGTAAATCGTCGTTGTTTTTTTGTTTAATATGCACTAGGTATTAGGAAAATTGAACTATTTATTGATAGAATATATATTAAACGTATACTATATTTATTAGGAGTAAAAAATGTCACTTAGTGCTATTGAAGGAGTTCACATTACAAAACAATTTAATAAGCAAAACATACTTAATGATTTAAATTTTAGAGTACCGAAACATTCAATAACGTTAGTAAATGGTAAAAATGGTTCAGGTAAAAGTATAACTTTAAAAATTATTGCTGGTTTAATTACTCAATTTGATGGATCATTATTAATAAATGGCAAAATTAGTTATGCTGTAGATATCTTTCCTAATAATTTAAGTTTAACGATTAACGAATATTTTGAATTTCTATTAAAAGTTCATTCTAATAATCAAACTAAAGTCAAACTTAATTACCTTATAAATCATCTTAAATTATCGTCATTTTTGAACCAAAAATTAAAAGACTGTTCAAAAGGTACAAAGCAGAAAGTCAATGTTATTCAATGTTTAATTAAAAACGCTGACATATATATTTTAGATGAACCATTTTCTGGATTAGATCAGAATGCTACAAAATTTCTGATAAATTATCTAGAGTGGTTAAAATTATCATCAACAATTATTTTAACATCTCATGAATTGAATCAACTTATAAATATTACTACGCATATCTTAAATATTGAAACAGGTATTTTTTATATTAACGATATAAATAAAAATCATTTAGTAGTTACTTCAAAACTAATTGTAGTTAAAAATGATTCTGTTACAATTAACTTACTAAAAGAAATACAAAATCAAAAAATTACATATACTGACAATAACAAAATATCCATCCAAACTAATCAAAACGATTTGAATTTAGTACTGAAACAATTAATCGTGCATAACTGTGAAATTCTTGAGATTAAGGATGTGAAAAACTTTTGATTGCATTTACACAATATCAGTTTAGAAATTATTTTAAATTTTATCAATTTATACCACCTATACTCTTCTTTGTGATATGGATCATCATTCAATATTTATACAAAGGTCAACCTATTCTTTCTAGTTATGCATCTAGCAGTATAGGCTTATTGATTATCTCGTGTTGGTTAACTATTAGCATTTGGAATTTAGAATCTTTGAACGAAAAATATTTGCTCTTTACCCAATTAGAATCTAAATTACTTTTTCTCATTAGTAAGTGGTTTTTCATATCTTTAATTCATTTAATGTTAATTTTACTATCTTTATTCTACCCATTAATACTAAATAGGTTTTCCGAAGATATTACTCTCAATCAATATATAATCGCACTAACGTTACATATTGTTGTAAGCATTATTGGGATGCTCATTTCTACTTTAATTCATAATATTAATTTCTTATCTTATAAGTACACTTTCCTATTTATAGCGCTTATAATAATTGTTAGTCTCAGTCGTCCTTCTTTAGTACAATCATATTCATTACTGAATTATATATTATGGGCAGTTCCTCCAATTGGAGATTTAATTACACTTTTTAAATCTGATACCCCTGATAATGCTATGTTGCTAATAAAAACTTTTACTATCTTTATTTATATTATAATCTTAATTGGTTTAAATATTATGATTTTCACTAAATCAGATCAAAAGTAATTTTAAATATAAGAATCGTTCATTCTAATAAAAAACTAAAAATAGTATCGAATGCAAATAAAAATACCTGTGAAGAAATTAAATAGCACCGATTTCTTTACAGGTAAACTATAACTTTTTAAATTCATCCATCATTGAGCAAGAAATATAACTTCTATAATCGCTAAGATAATAAACACAACAAATGCGATAGTAAAATATTTAAATCTTGGTTGTTGTTTATGATTTAAATTTGTAAATACCTCAATTGCGGAATAAACTGCTATTAGTACAGTAACTGCAAATATAATCCATAAATTAGACATACTCATGCCTCCTTGATTACTTCTTTAATTACATTTTAATACATACAAAATATTTAGCCAATCTGTATGTTTTATTTTTCTAATAAATAATAAATCAACAATAAATAAATATCTATCTTTATATGAGTGTTCATCATATTCAAGTGTTACAAAATACGTTATAATGTTATCTGTAAAGATAAATAGAGGAGTGTCAGTTAATGAGTGGACTTAGAAGTGTCACTTTAGGAACAAACGATTTATCTAAAACGAAAGAATTATTTAACCACATCATTGGTTTACAACATTCAACTAAAAATGAACATGCCATAAGATTTGGTGACGCTAATTTAAGTCCTGGAACGCGTGTTCACTTTGTTGAGGTTCCAGAGGAAGATTATAAAAATCCACACATAGATAGTGTTGGACTTAGAACACCTTCTGATTCTGGATTAGTAGAATATCAAACTATTTTTGACAAGTTTAATATATCCTATAGTTCAATCACTGAACTTAATGGACTTAAACATTTCACTTTTAAAGATCATAATCAACAAAAATTTGATATTTATTCTAACGAGTTAAATACGGGTATAGGCTTAGGTATGCCTACTTTCGATAGTCCTGTTAACCCTTTACATCAAGTCCAAGGCTTAGGTCCAGTCATTATTAAGGTGAACGAGTTATCTGTCACCACTTCAATTCTCACACAAGTATTTCAATTAGATTTATTTGCTGAATATCTTCCACATGAAGATGCACAACAACCTATTCAAGTGTTTCGTATAGGTGAAGGTGGTCTTGGTGGTGAAATCCATTTATTTGAAAGCGATGAAGATATTCAAATGAATACACACGGGCCTATTGAGCAAGTGGAATTCTCTACAAGTGATACTCAATTGTATCTGCAAGCAAAAAACCGTTTGGATGAGATAGGTGTTCCATATCAAACCCTTGAACAGGATACTTCAGAATCTCTTAGAATCACTGAAAATAGTGGCATTTCATTTATTTATACACTTGAAAAGTAAATATGATTTAAGGATGGTTATTACATGTTACATGAAACTTGGAAAGAACGTACACCAATTAAAAAAGTAGAAGTGACAAATACTGATGCCAAAAAATTTACAGTTGCAGATATGCTAACTATCGGCAAACAGTATGATGTTATTAACGAAACTGAAGAATATTATCAAATTATAGATAATTCAGGTTTAGTAGGTGGCTATTACAAAGACTACTTCAAAGAGATATAATTTAATCTCTTTCAACTAAATACGTTATCATTGCAATGGATATATTTTTCAATCATCAGTTTACATTAACTCAATAATGACTAAATAAGTCATTTATTTTAATCATTTTAAATAAGACTAAGACTATGCACCAAAAACTAATGTCTTAGTCTTTTTTAACATTAAAGGATGGGAATTATGGTACAAACAGTTTACAAAAATTCAGATCAAACAGTTTTTGAGGATGCTAAAGCTTTATTTCAATTAAATAAGAACATACTACTAAAAGGGCCAACAGGATCAGGAAAAACCAAGCTTGCCGAAACGTTAAGTCACGTTATGAAATTACCTATGCATCAAGTTAATTGTTCAGTAGATCTAGATACTGAAAGCTTATTAGGTTTTAAAACAATTCAAACTAATGAAGAAGGCCACCAAGAAATTGTCTTCATTGATGGTCCTGTAATAAAAGCAATGAAAGAAGGTCACATTTTATATATAGATGAAATTAATATGGCAAAACCGGAAACATTACCTATACTTAACGGTGTATTAGATTATCGACGTCAATTGACAAACCCTTATACTGGTGAAGTGATTAAAGCAGCTCCTGGATTTAATGTAATTGCTGCTATTAATGAAGGTTATGTAGGAACATTACCAATGAATGAGGCTTTAAAAAATAGATTTATCGTCATAGAAGTAGATTATATCGATGGTGACATTCTTAAAACAGTCATTAAAGAGCAAAGTAAATTACAAGATGAACAATTGATTCAACATATCATTAAATTTAACGAAGATTTACGTACTATGACCAAGCAAGGTCAAATTTCTGAAGAGGCTGCAAGTATTCGAGCTTTAATCGACCTTAGTGATTTAGCAACTGTCATGCCTATTGAACGTGCGGTACAACGTACAATTATTGATAAATTAGAGGATGAGCGAGAACAACAAGCGATACTTAACGCTATCGAGCTTAATTTTTAAAGAGGGATAAAAATGAGTGATCGTTTTATAAAATTCAACGATGAACAATTAGATGCAAAACAAGTAATGATGTTACAAGACTTAGCACGTTTACTTTTAAAAAATGAACAAACACAAGTTAAAATACAAAAATTCCCTTACTATAATCCTTATAGTAATACACTCATTGCGAGTTGGTTTTGGTCTCATAGACCGAAACATATTGAACAAGCTGGACTGAAAACAGATGTCTTACTCGCAACGTATGGATATCTGAATATGGATCTTTCAATCATCAATCAAGTTTTACACAACAATGATTTCGAACACCCTAAGTTCTTTCATCAATTATTTAAACTTTTAGAGGATGTACGTATATTTGAACATATTAGACAACAAAGACCTAGCACTACAAAAATGATTGATTTACGCATAGAAACACGATTATCTTTCACAGAATCTCAAATTAATTTTTACAAAACTAAAACTGTATATACTGATTTACTTTTTCTTTATTTAGAGCATGCATTTTTAAGTCAAAACTTTTTTAATATTCCATCCATACATCCAGCATTTGATGACATTTTAGTTCATATGTATCAGTACTTACCAAATATTTTTCAGAATCATACATCAGAAGATAATATGTATTTAGCAGAACGTATCATGTATCAAGTGGATGATTTATTAAAGGAAGATATGCTAAATGAATATTACTACTTACCTCAAAAATTATATGAAGATATTTATGCAGATAGTTTTGAAGACTTAAAACGTACAGATGCGAGCAATACTGATGGTAAAGATAATCATCAGACAGAGGAAGATGTAGAAACAGCTGAAGCTGAAACAAAAGCCGCAGACAGTGAGTCTAAAGGCGGGGCATATTTAGAAATGGAGCTACATGAGGGTGAAAACAGTGAAGTTATGGCTGATAATGATACGGCTCGAGAAGGTGACAGCACTGATGATATGACTGATATGATGACCAAAAAAGGTAAAGGGTCAGAAAATACACTTGATCACGATGAAGGTGGATTTACAGGACAAAACCAGACTTTTGCTTTAAAAGGCATTAATAAAGACGTAAGTATTGAATGGAATATCCCTGATATTACACCGCAAAATGTGATAGATTATCAATATTCAAAAAATGATGTACAGTTTGAAATTAAAGATTTAATACAAATTATCGAAAAGACCATCGACAGAGAACATGAAGATGAAAGACACAATTTAACAAAGGGACGCTTACAAAAAGACCTTATTAATTGGTTTATTGATGATCAATTTAAGTTATTTTACAAAAAACAGGATTTAAGCAAGACTTTCGATGCAACATTTACATTACTCATCGATGCATCAGCGAGTATGCACGATAAAATGGATGAAACGATCAAGGGTGTCGTTTTGTTCCATGAAACTTTAAAATCTTTGAATATTAAACATGAAATACTAGCATTTAATGAAGATGCTTTTGAAGCTGACGAACGTCAACAACCAAATATCATTGATGAAATCATTAATTATAATTACTCTATCTTTGAAAAAGAAGGCCCACGTATCATGACATTAGAACCTCAAGATGATAATCGTGATGGCGTAGCTATCAGAATTGCGAGCGAGCGTTTATTACAAAGAAGTCATGAACAACGCTTTTTAATCGTATTCTCAGATGGAGAACCGTCTGCATTTAATTACAGTCAAGATGGTATTTTAGATACGTATGAAGCTGTTGAACGTGCGCGCAAATTTGGTATAGAAGTATTTAATGTCTTTCTTAGCCAAGAGCCAATTACTGAAGACATCGAACAAACCATTCATAACATATATGGCCAATTTGCTATATTTGTCGAAGGCGTGGAACATTTACCGAGTCACTTATCACCATTACTAAAAAAATTGTTACTTAAATCTTTATAAAAGTTAGTTTATCAATTCAAAATTTCTAACTTGTAACTTCATTAATATAAATCATTACGTATTTTTGACGAAGTAATTACATCAATTGTATAATGTTTTAATTTTCTGAAATTTTATATAGACTAATATTTCTTTATTATGATAGAATATTGAATGTTGCATTATTAGATAAAAAGGAGCAGCATTATGAATAAAAATACGTGGATTATAGGCTTTACTTTATTCGCTATGTTTTTTGGCGCAGGTAACCTTATATTTCCAACACAACTTGGACTCGAAAGTGGTCATTTCTTTTGGCCAGCCATACTAGCCTTTGCACTTACGGGTATTGGATTACCGCTTCTTGGCGTTGTGGTAGGCGCGCTTGATAAACATGGTTATATTGGGTCTTTTAATAAAATATCACCACGATTTTCATTAATATTTTTGATTATCATCTATCTCACTATAGGACCATTATTTGCGATACCACGTACAGCTTCAACTTCATTTGAAATGACTGTTACTCCTATTGCACATAATAGTGGGAATTTAGCATTATTTATTTTTACAGTAATCTATTTTTTAATCGTTCTTTATTTATGCTTGAATCCTAATAAGATGATAGATCGTATTGGTTCATTACTTACACCTTTATTACTTATTACCATTGTCGCTATGATCATTAAAGGTTTTGTAGATTTTGGTGGACATTCTTCAAATTACGGCATGACAAATGCTTATCATTCCAATTTAAGTGGATTTTCACAAGGATTTACACAAGGTTACCTTACAATGGATGCTATTGCTTCTATTGCGTTTTCAATGATTGTTGTTAATGCGATTAAAACAACAGGAATACAGCATGCTGATAAAATCTTTAAACAGACCATTATTGCTGGTCTCATAGCTGCAATCGCATTAGTATTTATATATATTTCGCTAGGGTACATAGGCAATCATATCAATATTCCTTCAGATACTCTAAAGGAATTGAAAGCTAAAGATCAAAATATAGGGACGTATTTACTCACAACAATGGCAACGAAGGGCTTTGGTACTTTCGGAAAATACTTACTTGGTATTATCGTATCATTAGCATGTTTAACTACTGCTTGTGGATTAATCGTATCAGTAAGTGAATATTTCCATAGAATAATACCTAAGATACCTTATAAAGTATTTGTGGTGTTTTTCATTTTAGTTAGTTTCATTTTAGCTAACCAAGGACTTAATTCCGTAATTAAAATGTCAGTCCCTGTACTCAGTGTAATCTATCCAGTGGCTATTACAGTTATTTTGTTAATACTCATTGCTCGCTTCATACCTACAAAACGTATTGCACAACAAATACCGTTAATTATTGTAGCAATTGAATCAATCTTAAGCTTAATAACGACACAAGGGTGGATACGTATTTCATTTATAGATAGTTTACCTTTAAAAGAATATTCACTTGAATGGTTCCCAATTGCTGTTGTAGCAACTCTTGTTGGTTACATGATTAGTTATTTTGTTAAACAATCTAACATTGTATATCAAAAAGAATAAGTAAATTTAAAATAAAAAGCACTCGTCAAATAAGTGATAGACTAAATCTAAATCACATGTGACGAGTGTTTTTTATTATTTGCGCATAGATAATAGATGCTGCTTCAAATCTTGTTCTAATTCATTAAGTTCCTTCTCTGCAACTTGACGTTTCTGCCTACCATCTTCTTGAATTTGAAGTGTTTGTTCAATTGTTTCAATAATGTCATTTTGTGTTGTCTTTAACGTTTCGATGTCAACGATGCCACGCTCATTCTCAGCTGCCGTTTCAATAGCGTTTTTCTTTAACATTGACGCATTTTGAGTAAGTAACTCATTCGTAGTATCGGTAACCGAACGTTGTGCTGAAACAGCATTTCTTTGTCTCATCAAAGTAAGGGCAATAGCCATTTGATTTTTCCATAAAGGAATACTTGTTAAAATTGAACTTTGAATTTTTTCGGCTAAAGCTTGGTTGACATTTTGTATCATACGGATTTGAGGTGCAGTTTGAATAGCAATTTGCCTAGATAATTGTAAATCATAAATGCGCTTATCTAAACGATCAACAAACTGTTCCATATCAGCAGTTGCCTGAATATCCATTTGATTACCAGTTTGATGCGCCTTTTCTCGTAACTGGGGTATGGTTTCTGTCAATATTTCTTTTTTCTTTTTCTGAGCCGCTAAGATATATAAAGAAACGTTATCAAAATAAGTTTTATTTTCCTGATATAATTGATCAAGAAATTCAACATCTTTAGTTAACTGATCTTTATATTTTTCTAATTGAATAGTAATACGATCAATTTGAGAACTTACAGATTGCATTCTAGAAAACACTTCATTAATAGAAGCTTTAGTACGTTTAAATAAACGCTTTAATCTAGATTGTTTTTCTGGATTTATGTCATTTGGATTTACAGATTTTAATTTTCCCATTAATTGACTTAAAGTTTCCCCAACTGGTCCCATATCTTTTGATTGAACGTCATCTAAAATTTGATGAGAAAAATGAGACATCTTTTGTTGAAGATTAGCACCGTATTTTAATAATCCTTCATGGTTAAGTGGCTCAATTTGCTCACTTATTGATTTAATTCTTTGTTTATCATTTTCAGTTAATTGCATTTCAAGATCTTCAGCGATTGTATGATGATCAGTTGATTGATTATCCATATAGTAATCAAGTGGATGTGACCGATTACTACTTTGTTCACTTACCATCTCACTCATCTCTCCATTTCTATTAATTATTATGTCGACGTTGCTGTTCTAATCTATTTAATTCTATTTCAACATCTAGTCGCTCATAATCTTCCTCATTAAGCCTTTTAAGATCAGCAATGAGCGTTCTTTTTATTTCATCTAGAGTAATACGTGTTTGTTCTAATTTTAGCTTTTCATCTTGCGACTTACGTGGCATTCTTGCAAGACGTGTATACGAGTCTACTAAGTTAAGGGCATTATCTAAATGAGAATAGAAAAAGCTTTCAACTTTAAAAAACATCGCGGGTCTTTGCTTAATGCTTGTATGAATAGAACGAGAAATTCGATATATATCATTTACTTGTCTAAAATCTTTGATTGAACGAATATTAATAAATGACTTTAAGATAGTTCTAATTTTAGTATGTGCATGATGAAGCTGTGATTGAACATATCTGTAATCTCTTCTTGATAAACCAATTTCATTAAGATACTTTCGTGAAGTGAGCCTTTGCGTAGGGAAGTATGATGCAATGAAACTACCAAAACTGATAAGCATGTCTATAATGAATGATAAATCCAACGCAAAAACAGTAATAAGCCAAACAATAAAGGCCACTGGTATACCCACTAACACTCCAAATATACGTGAAATGTTATATCTCAAGTGTCATCTTCCTTTATATTAAAGTCTTATATTATAAACCTAAATTGTCTTAAACTCTGATAAAGATTCATCAAGGTCTAATTCTTCAATATTGTAATTAGACACTTGTGAAGCCGGTGAAGCACCTTGGATCACAGAATCAATAAACTGTTCTAATTCTGTATCGTCGCCCTGAGCATATATATCTACATAGTCCTCAACATTTTGGACTGTACCTTTAATATTAAATTGATGAGCAATACGTTGCGTGTAAAATCTAAATCCCACACCTTGTACTGTACCAAAAACTTGAATATGTTTACGTTGCATAAAATCACCTCTTGTCTTTATTATACGTATTTTAATTGTAAAAAACTAATATTTGCTATTCAAAAAATTGTTTATATCACAAGGCTTGAAACTTGATTTTAAAACATGAAAAGTTAAAATTATTGTTGTAGCTTTATAGTAGGGAAGGGGAAATTATTATGTGGACAGTAGTCAAGATCAGGGCTGACTACGAAGGTTGGTGGCTATTTGATGATTGGCCACAAAAAATTGTGGAGCAATCAGAATTTACTACATACGAACAAATGATGGAGTATTACATAAATGTACTAAACCATAGTAAGAAATGTTACGACAATTATGTAGTAGGGAAGTATAATATACATGCTTTTTACAACAATTGTGATTTAAACTTTTGTGAAGACTGTGAGGAAGATTTACAAATATTTTATAGTTTTATTATTTTAAAAAATAATGAGGTTTATTTTAATCTTCCAAAAATAGATTGAATGATAATTTTCTATAATTGTATTGCAATTTAGCTATGACTAAACTATAATGATTATTAAGCAATTGTTTTATTCCATATTGCAAAGAATATTTGATTTATATTAGATTTTAGACATGTATTTTTTGTAATATGCGAATAATGCATATTGAAAGAATTTAGTCTTGGAGGTTTCAGAGTTATGAAACAAGGTACAGTTAAATGGTTTAATGCCGAAAAAGGTTTTGGTTTCATCGAAGTTGAAGGAGAAAACGACGTATTCGTACACTTCTCAGCAATTAACCAAGAAGGATACAAATCATTAGAAGAAGGTCAATCAGTTGAATTTGAAGTAGTTGAAGGCGATCGCGGTCCTCAAGCTGCAAACGTTGTTAAACTATAATAAATAGATTGTAATCATTGACTTTAACTAACACCTTACCAAGCAGTAAGGTGTTTTTTATATCAATACATACCGTATCACAGAAAGAAATTAATTTTAATTTCTTTCTGTTTTTTATGCCCAAAATAAGAATTATGACTATCTCATTATTTTTTTGCATGTCTGTGTTTAAAGAAAAGCATAACTTCTCCAAAACTTTCATTAAATAATATAGTCTACAATATAATTATTTATCGATTTATTATTTTAAGCTCTTTATAATATAAGTAATAAGTAGGGGAAAGGAGATATTGTTATGCCAAATCCTTTTAAATTATTGCAGGTTTCAATTGGTCGTTTTTATTTTGGTTACCGTGGTCGTTTCATTAAATGGTAAATTTTAAAATTGAAAAATTAAGACTAAATAATTTATTCATATATCAGTATGATTTTATGTTATGTGGTCATAAAGATTACAGACAATATTAATAAAATCAAGTTTTTCCCTTCAAATTTCACAAATTTAGATACCGATAAAAGTTTTATTTTAAACTTATCAATAATGAGCTCTATTACTATTGTTTATATAATCATTATTTACCTCTTAGCAATTAGTATTTTCAGAAAAATTCAATTTTAAATTTCATTTAATTTAAAGTAAGTAAAAACGCCTCGGATAGATATACTGAACCTATCCAAGGCGTTTTTAAATAGTTTTTAAGCGAAATCATATTGATAGTAGATGCGCTTTTACTCGCTCACTTTTTAGAATTATTTTGTATCATTAATAATTAATTGTCTCAATGATTGACGTTTAATCACTTCACGTGCTTTTCCATCTTTCAAGAAAAATACTGAAGGTTTTTGCATTTGATTATAATTTGAAGCCATTGAATAATGATACGCACCAGTAGAAAGTACTGCTAGATAATCACCTCTATGAACAGAAGAGGGTAATTGAGCATCTCGTACGATAATATCACCAGATTCACAGAGTTTACCTGCAATTGTTACAGATTCATTAGCTTTTTCATTTCTGTTAACTAACAACGCCTCATACTGTGCACCATAAAGTGCAGTTCGTATGTGATCACTCATTCCGCCATCAACTGATACATATTTATTAACTCCAGGAATATCTTTAATTGTACCAACCTCATATAAAGTGATACCTGCTTCTCCAACAATTGAACGGCCAGGTTCTATCCCAATTTCAGGAATATTGTACTGCAATGCTTGCGCAGTTTCTTTAATAGCTTCAGTAATTTCAGATATTCCTTGCTCAATAGGGAAACTTTCATCTCCTTCGACATATTTAATTCCGAAACCACCGCCTATGTTTAGTAAACTCACTTCAATTCGTTCACTTGCTAACCAATTAAGCACAATTTTAGCTGTCTTAATCATCGCCTCAGTGCCTTCGATTTGAGAGCCAATATGGAAATGTATACCTTTAAGTTGCAAATGTTTCGTTGCTTTTACTTTATTAACTGCATTTAATGCTAGACCGTGTTTGATTGATAATCCAAATTTACTATCTTCCTGTCCAGTTTGAATAAATTCATGTGTATGTGCTTCAACACCAGGGTTCACACGTAATACAACATCCACATTACTATCAGCATATTTATCAATAAGATCTATTTCCTCGAGCGTATCCACTACAAAATAACCAATCTGATTATCTAATGCATATTGAATCTCGCGTTTCGTCTTGTTGTTCCCATGGAAGTGAATACGTTTCGAATCAAATCCTGCTTCAAGAGCAGTATAAAGTTCACCTTCAGAAACAACATCTAATTGTAAATTTTCTTCATCAATTAATTTGACCATCTGAATACATGTGAAAGCTTTTGAGGCATAAGATATATTGTAGTTTAAACCACTTGCTTCAAATGCTTTATGATATCGTCTTATCTGATTACGAATTTGGTCTTCATCGTAAACAATCGAGGGTGTACCAAAACTTTGTGCAATAGTTTTTAAGCTTGTACCTCCCATTGTCAGTTCGCCGTTATCGTTATAATTAACTACCATTTATAAATACTCCTTTATAAGAGAATCGTGATTCATTGCGCTTAATTGTTCTGAATTTGCGCCAACACCTTTAAATGTAAATTCATCTATGCGTATATCCTTATTATATAATATGACTTCGTCTTGTGCATGAACTTCGTCATCAACTTCAATAAACATATGACTCATCATTAATGCTCTAATTGGATATCTCTTACCATTAATTATAGCTTCGTGTTTTGCTCTTGATTTTAGAATACCATCGCCATAACCTATATCAACAACAGCTAATTGAGTGTGGTCATTCTTTACTTCGAAGGCGAAACTATATCCACAATAATCACCTTTATTTACATCACGAACTTGTATAACATTACCTTTAACAGTCAAAGATTGAGTAATGCGTTCTTCATTTATAAGACTATATGGTCTTGAACCATAAAGGGCAATTCCAACTCTAGCATGAGTGTGATGAGGAAGTAACATTTGATTCTCACGAAAATAACTTGCACTATTTTGTGAATGTATCATATCAAAATGATAATTTTCATTTAAAAGTGTATTTATCAAGTTTAACCAAGCATCACGTTCCATTTTATATTCATCTACGTCAAATTCGTCTGCATAGCCAAAATGCGTCCATATTCCTGAAATAATCATTTTATCTTGATTATTTTGATCATGATCTTTTAAAACTTCACGTATTTCTTCGATATTTCTAAAACCAGAACGATGTAATAAATTTTCATATTCTAAATGTACATGAATGCCTTTTAAATCTTGTTTATATTTATAATAATAGTTTAAAGAGGGGAGTGTCATATGAATATCATAACGTTTTACTAAATCAAAATCATAAACAGGATTCATTAAAAATATAGTTGCTTCAGGTGCTATTTTTCTAACTCGTATAGCTTCATTTAATGAAGTTGTGCTAAATGTATTAATTTCCGCTTTTAAAAATGTTTTCACTGCAAACTCAAGTCCATAATGATATGCATTGTTTTTTACAACTGCCATTATTGGTTCGTTATTTTTTACTTTTACTGCATTCTGATAAAATGCTTCTGTATCTAATGACCAAATTGCTGTCAATTGCTTTACACCTCTTTATAATTTCTTAACAAATGCTCGTAATAATTTACAACGTCAATTAATATTTTCTCATCAAAATTAAGATGTGCAGTATGAAGACCAGTCACAAAACCTTTTTCCTTGTTTTGAGTACCAACAAATACAAAATATGAAGGGGCAAGTTGTTGACCATAAAAACTAAAATCTTCACCGAACAGGAAGGGGAGCTTTTTTTCAACAACTTCTAAATTTGCACCTTCTATAGCATTCTCAACGGCTTGACGTAATTGTGGATGATTCATTGTTGGTGGATATCCTTCTTCAAATTTAACCTCACATTCAACATTAAATAATAATTGAACACTTTCCGCTATTTTATGCATTTGGTGTTTTACAATAGCCAAATCTTCAGTGTCATATGTACGAATAGTACCTTCAAGATAACCATGACTCGGTACTGTATTAATAGCTTCACCAGCTTCAAAATGACCCATATGAATAATGTTACGTTTCAATCCATTCAAATGAAACTGTTGGATTTGACCGATTTGACTTAAGACATGTTGTAACCCCTCACCACATGAATGACCTTGCTCCTTATCAGCAACATGACTAGATAATCCTTTTAAAAAGAAGCGATATTCAGTGGCACTTGCAGTGATTTCTTCATCCCGAATTACAATTTTACCTTCTTTTTCAAACGGATTAACGTGAAAACCAAATACCGCTTCAATAGGGTACTTGTCAAAAGCGCCAGCTTTGATTAAGCGATTAGCTCCTCCACCAGTTTCTTCGGCAGGTTGAAATATAAACACTACATTATGAGGTAATTCAGATTTGTCATACAATGCTTTACACCTTTTAACAAAAAGCATAAGTGCTGTCGTATGTCCATCATGACCACACGCGTGCATGATGTGATCATTTTTACTTTTAAAATCAATATCATTTTCTTCATAAATTGGTAACGCGTCTATATCTGCTCTGAATGCAATAGTGTGATGACTATTACCTTCCAAATAAGCAATAACACCAGTTTTAAGTGGTCGGTCGTAAGGTACGCCTAAATCCTCTAAAAATGATGTTATATACGATGTCGTCTCAAATTCATGTAAACTTAATTCTGGATATTGATGTAAATGTCTTCTGTGCAATGTAACGAATTCTAACTCGTTCATAAAATCATCCATCCCTTGTATAACTATTTCATTAATATTTCAATGTGTATCATTCTATAATAAAAAGGCGAAATGAATGATTAATGCATCCTATATAAATTAATCATTGGATTCCACCTTGAACATATTTTTTATCTACACAATTATTCTATGTCGTTATTCATTATTTAATTTACGCAGTGCAGACACAATCTCACGTTTTGAGTCTTGAACTTCTGAAGTTTGTTTAATTACTTTAGCAGGCGTACCAGCAACTACAGCACCAGCTGGCACATCTTGAGTTACAATTGCTCCAGCTGCTACAATAGCTCCTGCACCAACGCGTACACCTTCAAGAATAACAGCATTTGCTCCAATTAAAACATTGTCTTCAATGACAACTGGGGAAGCACTTGGAGGTTCAATGACACCAGCTAAAACAGCTCCTGCACCAACATGAACATTTTTTCCTGTTGTAGCTCGGCCACCAAGTGTTGCGTTCATGTCTATCATTGTTCCTTCACCTACAATAGCTCCAATATTAATCGTAGCACCCATCATAACCACAGCACCATCTTCAATGATAGCTTGCTCACGAATAAACGCACCTGGCTCAATACGAGCATTTGTGTTTGTTAAATCTTTAAGCGGTATAGCTGAATTACGACGATCCATCTCAATTTCTAATTCAGTGATTAATGAATGATTTTGTTGATAAAATTGTTTCCATTCATCTGCTTCACAGAAAATTACTTTTGAATGTTCTGAGCCAAAAACTTTAAAAGATTCTGGAAATGTCACATTTGTAAAATGACCATTTACATAAACTTTGAGTGGTGTTGATTTCTTAGCATCGCTAATATATTGAATGATTTCTTGAGCTGATAAATGTTGTACCATAATTTGAATAACTCCTTTGATTTATAGATTATTAAAAGTATAAAAACCTGGGTTTTTGTGAATTAATTTTTCTGCAGCGCCAATGGCACCATTTGCAAAGATATCTTTTGATTGTGCTCTATGTGAGATAGTAATTGTTTCATCAGTACCTGCAAATAAAATGTCATGTTCCCCGACAATCGTACCACCACGAACAGCATGTATACCTATCTCATCATGTGTACGCTTCTCAGTTTTTTCGTGTCTATCATAAACAGGTGAGACATTGTCACGTAATTCTTTAATGACATCATACAATTTAACTAATGTGCCACTAGGAGCATCGACTTTTTTATTATGATGCGCTTCTGTCAGTTCGATATCGAAATCTTCGAGTAAGGGAACTGCAGTTTCTAATATTTTAGTTAATGCATGGACACCATAACTCATATTTGCACTAAAAAATACAGGTGTTCTTTGACTTAGCGTTTCCAATTTTTGTATTAACGTTTCTTTTTCACCTGTAGTTGCGATGACAAGAGGCAGATTGAATTGTTCTTCTAATAGAGGAAAGAGCAATTCAGGATTTGAAAAGTCAATAGCAACATCAGCTTCTTTACATTCACTAATGTGTTTATATTGAGAATAAGGTGTCGATGATTTTGGAGTTCTGTCTATGACTCCAACAATTTCATGACCTTTATCTTCAGCTAATCGTGCAACTCTTTGATTCATTGCACCATATCCAATTAGTAGTATGTTCATTATTGTTCACCTGCTTTAAATTGTTCAAATGCTCTTTCAACTTGTTTACATTGTGCTTCTTCTAGAGGCACTAATGGTAATCTCACTTCGTAATGACCATAACCCAAATATGCAGTTAGAACTTTAATAGGTATTGGGTTAACGTCAAGTGACAACGCTTCTAACAATTTTTCAATAGGTTTAAAGTAATTAGTAATATCGGTTTCATTTTGTCTATTATCATATAAATATTGAAATTCTTGTGGAATTACATTCGCAATTACAGAGATGACACCATTACCTCCACGTTGATAGAACTTCACAACATTGTCGTCATTCCCACTATATAATGCAAATTCATTTGCATTAATACGTTGTTTTACTTCATCAAAATACTCAAAATCATTTGTCGCATCTTTTAAAGCAACGATATATGGATTATGACTGAGAATTTCAACTGTTTCTGGCTCTATCGTCATGTTTGTTCGTGAGGGCACATTGTAAAGAATTACTGGTAATTTCACTTCATTTGCGATTGTCTCAAAATGTTGAATTAAACCACGCTGATTCGTTTTGTTGTAATAGGGCGTAATCAACATGACCGCATCTGCACCAATTTCTTTAGCACGTATTGAAGCTTGAATTGATTTATACGTATTATTAGTGCCAGTACCCGCAATAACAGGAACGCTATGATTTACGAGTTTAACTACTGTTGCCAATACTTTCTCTTTTTCTTCGTCAGTTAATGTAGGACTTTCTGCTGTAGTGCCATTCACTATAATTGCTTGGATATTGTTATCTAAAAGAAATTGAACATGTCTTTCTAATGCGTCGAAATCAACCTCATTATTGGTAAAGGGAGTCGCTAATGCTACACCAACGCCTTCAAACATGTGTGTCATATTATCTTGCCCCTTTCAAAGTTAAAATTTGTTCTAATACTTGAACTGCATTTAATGCTGCGCCTTTGAGTAAATTATCAGAGGTACACCATACGTGAAATGTATTTTCAAGAGAGTCATCTCGGCGAATACGTCCTACAAATACTTCATCTTTGCCAGTAGAATGAATGGCTAATGGATATTCATTTTTACTTGGATTATCTACAAGAACAACACGTTGATCTTGTGCAAATAATTCTTGTATCTCTTTAACTGTAGTATCTTGATTTAAAGTCACATCGATTTCAATACTGTGACTATCTTGTACTGGTACACGTACACATGTGGCAGTTACTTTTAAGTTTTGGTCGTTAAGAATTTTTTTCGTTTCATCAATCATTTTTTGTTCTTCTTTTGTATACCCATTTTCAAGAAAAACATCTATATGTGGTAATACATTATTGTAAATTGGATAGGGATATGCTTCAGGTTCTTTTCCATTAGCGCCTTCAGTTAAATCTCTTTTACCTTTAACACCAGAACCTGATACAGCTTGATAAGTCGTATAAGCGACACGTTTTAATCCATATGCATCTTGCAAAATTTTAAGAGGTACAACTGATTGAATTGTTGAGCAATTTGGATTAGCAATAATGCCACGTGTAAATTGAGGCTCATTCACTTCTGGAACAATTAAATCGACATCTTCAGCCATTCTCCATTGACTTGAATTATCAATAACAATGGCTCCAGCCGCCTCAAATAGTGGGGCAAAGTGCTCACTTGTGCTACCTCCCGCACTCATTAAAACATAATCAAAATGTTCACTTGCTGCTTCATCAGTTAATTCTTGAACAGTATACGTTTGTCCTTGAAATTCAACTTTTTTTCCTGCTGAGCGAGCAGAAGAAAATAATACTAATTCATCAAAAGGTATTTGTTTTCGATCTAGTGTCTCTAACATTTTTGTTCCAACTAATCCTGTTGCTCCAGCTACTGCTAATCTTGTCATAATTAATAGTCACTCCATTCTTAATATTAGTAATTTTTAGAAAATTTATAATAAATATATCACATGAATGCTAAATTTCGAAGGCATGATACAATTCTTCTACTGCTTTTTCACCATTTTCTTCGTCTATCACATAAGATATGCTAATTTCCGATGTCGTCGTTTGATAAAATGGAATGTCTGAATTGATAAGCGTCATAAAAGCTTTTGATGCTACTCCTGACATATCTCTCATACCTGATCCAATTAAAGATATTTTGACATATGCTTCATTAATTTTATAATCAAGTGCTGAGAAGTGTGTGGATAAATTTTCCAAAATTGAAGAAATTTGATGTGCATCACTATCTTTAATTGAAAAAGATAATTGTAAACCTTCTAAATTTACAATTTGAGAAATCATATCAACATTTACAGATTCTTCTTCCAATGCGGTAAACAATTGTGTTAGTAACTGATTATCCGGTAGGGGATAACTTATCGTGACGTGCATCATGTGTGTATCCAATGCAACACCAGTTACTGCTTTTTTTTCTAATAAATCACTTTTAGACATAATCCATGTTCCTTTCATATTTGATAAAGTTCTTCCTAAGTAAAGAGGAATATCATAATTCTTGGCTAATTCAACACTTCTCGTTTCAAGTACACCTGCACCAAGCGCACTCATTTCCATCATTTCCTCATAAGAGACATATTCTAAACGCTTCGCTTCATTTAGTATTCTAGGATCTGTTGCATACACACCATCAACGTCAGTATAAATTTCACAAGGTATCTGATTGCTTGCTGCTAAAGCTACAGCTGTAGTATCAGAACCACCTCGTCCAAGTGTAGTAAGTTCGAAATCATCGTTTATACCTTGAAATCCAGCTACAACTAAAATGTCATGATCTTTAAAAGCCTCATCAAAAATATTGGGATTAATTTCTGCTATTTTACTTTTTAAGTGATGTCCTACAGTCTTAATGCCAGCTTGATAACCTGTCATTGCTTTAGCATTTACACCTATGTCATTAAGTACCATAGAAAGGTAAGAAACCGTTTGTTGTTCACCAGTTGTTAATAGCAATGCGAGTTCTTGATCTTTAGGGGTAGAAGTAAGACTTGATACATTATTCATCAATTGATCAGTTGTCTTACCCATAGCACTAACAACAACGATTAATTCCTCACCATCTTCAATGCGTGTTTTAAGCATTTCAGCGATATTTTTTATTTTTTTAAAATCACTGACGGAAGAACCGCCAAATTTTAAAACGCTTCTATTCAATTTCAGTCCTCCTATAATTAGAGGAGACATACACAGTATAAAAAAGAACAAGTTCGGAATGCCGAACTTGTTCTACATTTATGTACAAGTGATGCACTCCATTATTTAATAATAATGACAAACTTATAGCTCTTAACCATTAAGTCCAACGATTCATAACTGCTATTATGAATCATTTCGGCATCTCACCCTTTTAACTCTATAATTGTTAGCAGACAAATTATCTAAAGTTTACTCATGATTGATGCGCCTCATCAAAATCTTATTCAATTGATATGTTTTCATTATACATAGACAATATATCTATGTAAACCAATATTTTAGATTTTTAAAAATATACTGAAAATTTACGTGTGAATTCACATGATAAGTAATTTTTATAAATTTAATACGCTTATTACAAATTAAACACCTTATCTAGTTTTTAAGTATTAGTATTTAAAAGTATGTATTTTTAATTTTTGATCAATATTAAAAGTTTATAACTGAAACGATAACAATATTAATCTAATACCCATAACAACCGAATAAAGATTAAATGATATAAACAAAGAGTCTGAGACTTTGATAAATGTCCCGGACTCTTGTATAAATGTTAAAACAATTATTAATTATTTTGTAATACGCCAATTTCTTGTAAGTATTCCTCATAAGGTACTTCTTTAGAAAGGGCACCAGCTTGATTCAAGTCAATCACTCGATTTGCGATTGTATTAATAAATTCAAAATCATAAGAAGTGAAGATGATAGAACCTTTAAATGATTTTAATCCATCATTTACAGCAGTGATACTTTCCAAATCTAAATGGTTTGTTGGCTCGTCAAGTAAAAGTACATTAGCACTTGATAGCATCATTTTACTTAACATGCAACGTACTTTTTCTCCACCTGAAAGCACGCTTGCTTTTTTCTTAACTTCCTCACCACTAAATAACATGCGTCCTAAGAAACCACGTAAAAATGTTTCAGTTTGTTCGTCTTCTGGGGCGTATTGACGTAACCATTCAACTAGATTCATATCGACATCATCAAAGAATTCAGAGTTATCTTTAGGGAAGTAACTTAAAGATGTCGTTACGCCCCATTTAAATGTACCTTCATCTGGTTCCATTTCTCCAGCTAAAATTTTTAACAATGTTGTTTTAGCAATTTCGCTATCACCAACTAAAATAGCTTTATCATTAGGATTCATAGTGAATGAAACATTGTCTAGTACCTTTTCGCCGTCAATTGTTTTAGAAAGATTTTCTACTGTAAGTAAATCATTTCCAATTTCACGTTCAGGGGTAAATTTCACGTAAGGGTATCTACGAGATGATGGCTGGATATCGTCTAATTCAATTTTTTCTAATTGTTTCTTACGACTTGTTGCCTGTTTAGATTTAGAAGCATTTGCTGAGAAGCGTGCGATGAAATCTTGTAACTCTTTCATTTTTTCTTCTTTTTTCTTATTTTGTTCTTGTGCCATTTTTTGTGCTAATTGACTTGATTGATACCAGAAATCATAGTTACCAACATAAAGTTTAATTTTGCCAAAGTCTAAATCAGCTATATAAGTACAAACATTATTTAAGAAGTGACGGTCATGCGAAACGACAATGACAGTATTTTCAAAATTAATTAAAAAGTCTTCTAACCAACTTATTGCTGGTATATCTAAACCATTGGTAGGCTCATCTAGTAAAAGAACGTCAGGATCACCAAATAAACTTTGAGCTAACAATACCTTAACTTTTTGATTATTTTCAAGTTCAGACATATTTTTATCATGTAAGTCAGGTTCTATGCCTAATCCTGATAATAAATTAGCGGCATCAGCTTCAGCATTCCAACCGTTCATTTCTGCAAATTCTCCTTCAAGTTCTGCAGCACGAATACCGTCTTCATCGTTGAAATCAGGTTTCATATAAATTTCATCTTTCTCTTTCATCACTTGATACAAACGTTCGTGTCCTTTAATCACAACATCTAAAACACGTTCATCTTCATAAGCAAAATGATCTTGTTTTAATACAGCCAAACGCTCGTCTTTACCTAGAGATACATGACCAGTCTGTGAATCAATTTCGCCTGATAAAATCTTTAAGAATGTAGATTTTCCAGCACCATTTGCACCAATTAATCCATAACAATTACCCTCTGTAAATTTTATATTTACATCTTCAAATAGTTTACGATCACCAAAACGTAAACTTACATCAGTTACTTGTAACATTCATCTGCTCCTTTTTGGTTATTCTAACGGAGAAATTATATCATATAATAATTAGAGTTTCGACCTGACAATTAAGCTAATGATAGAATAAGTAACTCATGTTATAATTAATAAGAATTTTATAGATACGAATATAGTTTATTAAGTTAAATCTAACTATTTAAATAGAAAAAAGTAAATGAAAGTGAATAATAGATTAAGGAGAATAGAATGGCATTAGATAAAGATATAGTAGGTTCAATAGAATTTTTAGAAGTTGTAGGATTACAAGGGTCAACATATTTACTTAAAGGGCCAAATGACGAAAGTGTCAAACTCAATCAGTCAGAAGTTGCTGATGAAGATGATTTTGAAATAGGTGAGGAATATAGTTTTTTCGTTTATCCAAACCGATCAGGCGATTTATTTGCGACTCAAAACATGCCTGATATTACAAAAGATAAATATGATTTTGCTAAAGTTATAAAAACCGATAGAGACGGTGCACATATCGACGTAGGACTTCCTCGTGAAGTCTTAGTTCCATGGGAAGATTTACCGAAACTTAAAGAACTTTGGCCTCAAGCAGGTGACTACTTGCTAGTTACTTTAAGAATAGACAGTACGAATCAAATGTTTGGACGATTAGCTAGTGAAACGATTGTTGAGTCGATGTTCACGCCAGTAAATGACGATAGTAAACAAAACGAATATATTTCTGCACGTGCTTATAGATTACTCAGAGTAGGTAGCTTCTTATTAAGTAATGAGGGTTATAAAATTTTTGTTCACGAATCAGAACGCAAACATGAGCCAAGGTTAGGTGAAGAAGTAGAGGTCCGAATTATAGGTCATAATGAAAAAGGTGAATTAAATGGGTCATTTTTACCATTAGCTCATGAACGTCTTGATGATGATGGACAGGTCATATTTGATTTACTTGTTGAGTATGATGGTGAATTACCTTTTTGGGATAAATCTAGTCCTGATGCAATCAAAGAAGTATTTAATATGAGTAAAGGCTCGTTTAAACGTGCAATTGGACATTTATATAAGAAAAAGATAATCAATATAGAAACAGGAAAAATCACTCTTACTAAAAAAGGGTGGAGCCGTGTCGATGATTAAAGAGGATGAAATCCATTAATACACTTAATTAATGTAGAGATAGAAAGTAATTCTTATTGAATTCGTTATCTCATCATGAAAATAAGCTCTAAATTACAGTATTTATAGCATTCTATATTTTGGAAAACTTGACTGACAATAAAAAATTTAATAATAGCGTACTTTTAATTAATTTAATCATAATATTACCTATACGTTATACACACTTGAGATATCAACTGATAACTCAAGTGTTTTTTTACGTTTAACACTTATTTTAAAATCCTAAATGATATATATTTTAAAGTGCTTCATTTAAAGAACTAAATCATTTCGTTAACGTAATTAATTAAAGAAATAATATGACCTTAAAGGACCAGATTAGATACAATTTATTAAAATTCTCTCTCCACTATAATAATCCCCAATGTCTCATCTATTCATTCAATCAAGTATTTTTATTCTTTTTAAAACTATGTTAGCAAATTAAATTTTAATACACGTTACATTAATTCAAATCTCATTCTTAACAAAAAATTTACAATAACTCTATTTTGATTTAATAAAAGATATGTAACATGAGAACTGTAAGAAATACATATACCATTATAGGTTATTTACATTAGGAGGATGTTTCAATGAAAAAGTGGCAATTAGTCGGTACTACTGTATTAGGTGCTTCGGTTTTACTTGGCGCTTGTGGCGGAAATAATGGAGGTTCAGGAGACGGCAAAGATCTTAAAGGTTCTGCTAAAGGTGAAGGATCGTCTACAGTAGCTCCTATCGTTGAAAAATTAAACGAAAAATGGGCTAAAGATCATAAAGACGCTAAAATTTCTTCAGGTCAAGCTGGTACAGGTGCTGGTTTCCAAAAATTCATTGCTGGCGAAACTGATTTCTCAGACGCTTCAAGACCTATTAAAGACGAAGAAAAGAAAAAATTAGAAGATAAAGGGATTAAATATCACGAATTCAAAATTGCACAAGATGGTGTAACAATTGCAGTTAATAAAGATAACGACTTTGTTAAAGAATTAACTAAATCACAATTAAAAGATATTTACTCTGGAAAAGCTAAAACATGGAAAGACGTTAACTCTAGTTGGCCAGATAAAAAAATCAATGCTGTTTCACCTAACTCAAGTCATGGTACTTACGACTTCTTTGAAGAAGAAGTTATGGATAAACAAGATATCAAAGCTGAGAAGAATGCTGATACTAACGCGATTGTATCTTCAGTAACTAAAAACAAAGAAGGTATCGGTTACTTCGGTTATAATTTCTACGAACAAAATAAAGATAAATTAAAAGAAGTTAAAATCAAAGATGACAATGGCAAAGTTACAGAACCAACTAAGAAAACAATTCAAAACGGTTCATACGCACTAAGCAGACCATTATTTATCTATGCTAAAGACAAATCATTAAAAGACAATAAAGTAATGTCAGAATTCATGAAATTTGTACTTGAAGATGAAGGTCAAGCAGCTGAAGACGCTGGTTATGTAGCTTCACCTAAGAAAACTTATAAATCTCAATTAGATGACTTAAAAGATTTTTTAGATAAACATCAAAAGTCTGATAAGAAAGACGACAAAAAATCAGAAGATAAATAATGAATACTAAGGTAATAAACACCTAGGGTTGGGAATTTTTGAAAGGGTATCAGGCAAAGTGGTCAATGTGCCACTTTGTCGAACCCTTTTCAGCTTTGCAGATAATGAGTAAATATTCTAATAAATATGAATAAACTCATTTTCTCATAAAAGCAATTCCCACTCTTTTTTTAAATTATTTTGGGAGATAAGAGAGAGGGTTTTACATGGCTTCACAAACAAAGGTGAGAGAAATGATAGCTAAGAATAATGCTAAAAAGGGCGGACTAAGTGATAAAATTGTCCCAATTATTTTAGCTATTATTTCAGCTATATCTATATTAACTACAATTGCTATTTTATTTACACTTTTAACTGAGACGATTACGTTCTTCACACGAGTACCATTATCTAAATTCTTTTTATCTGGTACCTGGAACCCAACTGGTTCATCGCCAGAATTTGGAATTTGGGCACTCATCATTGGCACATTGAAAATTACTGTTATTGCTACAATCGTGGCAGTTCCAATTGGTTTAGGTGCAGCTATTTACCTTAATGAATATGCATCTGATCGTTCACGTAGAATCATTAAACCAATATTAGAAATTTTGGCTGGGATTCCTACAATTGTATTTGGTTTCTTTGCTTTAACATTTGTTACACCTATATTAAGGAATCTAATTCCTAACTTAGGAGAGTTTAATTCAATCAGTCCTGGTATTGTTGTGGGTATAATGATCGTCCCTATGATTACAAGTATGAGTGAAGATGCGATGTCATCTGTACCTGATAAAATTCGTGAAGGTGCATTTGGATTAGGCGCAACTAAATTTGAAGTCGCTACAAAAGTTGTATTACCGGCGGCGACATCAGGCGTTGTTGCTTCAATTGTATTAGGTATATCAAGAGCAATAGGGGAAACAATGATCGTTTCTTTAGCTGCTGGTAGTTCACCAACATCATCTCTAAGTTTAACAAGTTCAATTCAAACGATGACAGGATATATTGTTGAAATTGCTACAGGTGATGCAGCATTTGGTTCTGATATTTACTATAGTATTTACGCTGTAGGATTTACACTTTTCATTTTCACTTTAATTATGAATTTATTATCACAATGGATCTCTAAACGATTCAGAGAGGAGTATTAATATGTCTACAAATTCAAATACTGCTAATAAAACATTGATTGATAAAGATGCCGTAGAAAAAAATATTTCTTCTCGTGATAAGAAAAACTCGGTAAACAAATGGTTATTTTTATTATGTACATTAATAGGGCTCATTGTTTTAGTAGCACTATTAATTCAAACCTTCGTTAAAGGGGCGGGACATCTAACTCCCGAATTTTTCACTAATTTTTCATCTTCAACACCAGCAGATGCTGGTATTAAAGGGGCATTAGTAGGTTCCATTTGGTTAATCTTAAGTATTATTCCAATTAGCATCATTTTAGGAATAGGTACAGCCATTTATTTAGAAGAATACGCAAGAGACAATATTTTCACACAAATCGTAAAAGTGAGTATATCTAATTTAGCTGGTGTTCCTTCAATTGTGTTCGGTTTACTAGGTTATACATTGTTTGTGGGCGCGGCAGGTTTAGGTAATAGCGTGTTAGCAGCTGCTCTTACAATGTCACTACTAATCTTGCCTGTTATTATCGTTGCTAGTCAAGAAGCTATCAGAGCAGTTCCTAGTTCAGTCAGAGAAGCATCATATGGTCTTGGTGCTAATAAATGGCAAACAATTAGAAGAGTTGTTTTACCGGCAGCATTACCTGGTATTTTAACAGGTTTCATTTTATCTTTATCACGCGCATTAGGAGAAACAGCACCACTTGTAATGATAGGTATACCAACGATACTTTTAGCAACACCAAGTGGATTACTCGACCAATTCTCTGCGTTACCAACTCAAATTTATACATGGGCAAAAATGCCACAAGCAGAATTCCAAAACGTTGCATCAGCAGGCATTATCGTTCTACTCGTTATCTTATTATTGATGAACGCTATAGCGATACTTCTACGTAATAAATTTAGTAAAAAATTCTAATCGAACTTATAAGGGAAATGCATTTTTATAAATAAACGTTATTGACCTATATCATCTAGGTCTCAAGATATAAAGGAGTTTTTAATTATGGTTAATTCACAAGTAGCAGACAAAGAGAAATTAGACGCACAAACAAATAATCAAGACTCAGTTGCCACAATAGTTACTACTGAAAACAATAAGAAAAATACAATTCCAGACAGTGAAAAGAAGATTGTTTATTCAACTCAAAATCTAGATTTATGGTATGGAGAAAATCATGCTTTACAAAACATTAATTTAGATATATTGGAAAATAATGTGACTGCAATAATCGGACCATCTGGATGTGGTAAATCTACATACATCAAAGCTTTAAATAGAATGGTCGAATTAGTTCCATCTGTGAAAACTGCAGGCAAAATTTTGTATCGTGACCAAAATATATTTGATGCAAAGTATTCTAAAGAGAAGCTACGTACTAACGTTGGAATGGTTTTTCAACAACCTAACCCATTCCCTAAATCAATTTATGATAATATTACTTATGGTCCTAAGACTCACGGTATTAAAAACAAAAAAATTCTAGATGAAATCGTAGAAAAATCATTACGTGGCGCTGCAATATGGGATGAATTAAAAGATAGATTGCATACAAATGCTTATGGATTATCAGGTGGACAACAACAACGTGTTTGTATAGCTAGATGTTTAGCAATTGAACCAGATGTCATTTTAATGGATGAACCTACGTCAGCATTAGATCCTATTTCTACATTAAGAGTTGAAGAACTTGTACAAGAATTAAAAGAAAATTACTCAATTATTATGGTTACACACAACATGCAACAAGCTGCGCGTGTTTCAGATAAAACTGCTTTCTTCTTAAATGGATATGTCAATGAATATGATGATACTGATAAAATCTTTTCAAATCCTGCAGACAAACAAACTGAAGATTATATATCTGGTCGTTTTGGATAAGATGCAATGGCAATTATTAGACAAAAATATGAAGGTCAGCTAGATGGATTAATTAAAGATTTACGGCGTCTTGGTCTTCGTGTATATTTTAATATTAACAATGCACTAGTGTCTTTAGGGGAAGAAAAGAAATCATTCGCAAGACAAACCATTGAGAAAGACAAGGAAATTAACCATTTAGATCATGAAATTAACGAGAAGGTAATCATGCTAATTACTAGACAACAACCTATTGCCACAGATTTACGTATGATGATGGCAGCACTCAAAATCTCTACAGATTTTGAACGAATGGGAGATAATGCCGCTAGTATTGCTCATATACGTTTAAGAGTTAAAATAAATGATAACTATGTGTTTACACGTTTAAAAACCATGGGTAAATTAGCGATGCTCATGTTAGAAGATTTGAATAACGCTATTAGAAACAAAGATTTACCACTGATAAAAGAAGTCATTGAAAGAGATGAAGATATTGATGATTTATACGTTAACATCGTCAATACCAGTTACTTAATCGATAATGACCCATTCGTAGCTGGTCAAGCACACTTAGCGGCTAGACACTTAGAACGAATAGGTGATCATATAAGCAATATTGCTGAAAGTGTTTATTATTATTTAACAGGTCAACATTTTGAAACTTTTGATTAAATTATCAAATCCTATTGTATTTCTATAATGAGCAACCCCACCTGAATTCTATGCCACAGTTTCAGGTGGGGTTTGATATTTTGCTTTAACCTTTATGAATTTTCTTCTATTTGATATGTTAATACTTCTAATTCATCTACTAAATTTGAAATATAGTTAATTGTCTCTTTTAAAGGGGCGTCAGTCGTAATATCGACGCCAGCTATTTGCGCCAATTCAATTGGAGATTGACTACCACCAGCTTGTAGTGTTTTTAACCAACGATCAACAGCCGGTTGACCTTCATTCTTGATACATTGTGATACAACTGTACCTATTGTCAATCCAGCAGAGTAAGTATATGAGTACAATCCCATATAGTAATGTGGTTGTCTCATCCATGTTAATTCAACCCCATCAGTCATTTCAACAGTGTCACCGAAAAATGCTTTATATGTGTTCAACATTATTTCATTTAGAAGTGGGGCAGTTAATGATTCTCCATTGTCGACGCGGCGGTACACTTCACGTTGATACGCTGCTTCTAAAAGGTGAGTAACCATATTGTGATAATAAGTTCGAGATAAAATCGAACCAATAACCCAACGTTTAAATCGAGGATCATTACTAGTATTAAATAAATAATTTGCCATCAACATTTCATTCATTGTGGAAGGTGCTTCTACAAAGTACATAGACGCTTCAGATTCCAGCAAATTTTGATGTTTCTGCGCTAATGTAAAATGACCTGCATGTCCTAATTCATGTGCAAGAACGAATGTTTCAGCCATTTTCCCAGTCCATGAAATAAATACATATGAATGTGTAACGTATGGACTTGCGCAATATGCTCCAGTATCTTTTCCTTTATTCTGAGCAAAATCAATCCAGCGGTAATCATAGGCAGACTTTAACATTTTCACATAATCATCACCAAGTACATTGAGCGCTCCATAAATGTATTTTTTCGATTCTTCAATTGATATTTCTGGTTCAAAGTTAGGGTCTATTGAAATTTTTAAATCCTCAAATCGCATTTTATCCAGGTTATGTACACGTTGAATAATCTCTGCATACTTTTGCATAACTGGGGCTAAATCACTCATAATGACATCAATTTGTCTATCGAACATATCTTTTGTTACTTCTTGATCTTGTAGAAGATAATCAATAACAGAATCATATCCTCGTAAATCCGCTTCAATCTTTTCTTGTTGGACTTGCATATTATATGTTGCAGCCGTCGTATGTTGATATTGTCTTAATGCATCGCTAAAAGCTCTAAAACTTTTACGTCTAAATTCAGGAGATGGATGATCTTCGTATTCATTTTCAAAAGTTGCATAATCCAATGGATAGGTAACACCCTCATAATCAAACGATTCAAAATTAATATCCAAACTTTTTGTAGTACCGTATAATTCAAACGGACTTCTCAATGTTGGTGTTAATGTAGCTAATACTTTTTCAACATCAGCAGATAATTGATATGGCTTACGATCTTGAAGTTGTTTAATAAAATGTGGGTATTTGGTTTGAGACCTTAATTCACTTATTATCTCATCAGATAACTCCAAAATTTCGGAATCTACAAAAGATAATAAACTAGCAATTTTTCCAGAAGTCGTATTAAGTTTTGCGTTAACTTTTTGTGCTTCTTCATTAGACGTATCAACGCTTAATCTAAGTTCTGGATAATTATATAAACGATCTATTTCTATAAGTATCCTTTCATATTCATCTAATGCCTTTTCTATTGTTTCTATGTTATTAAGTTTTTGATAATATGTATGATTAAAATCTAAAGACATTTGTACTACTTGTTCCAATGTTTGATAGAATGCTTGATCACTTGTAAATAAATCTTTCAAATCCCAAGTTTCTCTTACCGGAATCTCTTCTCTCAAAGGTAAACCTTCACTCATTTTTGACACTCCTTTATAAATCATTTAATGACATTATACTAAAATTCAATAACAATCTCACAAAGGACGCCTAAACAGATGTTATGTAACATTTAGTAATGTTATAATTAGTATAATCATGTTATAAGTATTAACATAATCTTGTTAAATAAATAATGTTAAAAAATGATTACTTCTTAAGTCTGAATGATATTATATTAATAAGTTGTATAATAGTAAGTAAACTTTACTTATAGGAGCACGTGCAATGACAATATTTGATATGCCAAACTATTTGTGGATTACCATTCTTGGTATGATTTTATTAACTGTATTTTACACACTTGTATTAAATAAATGGTTTCAATCTGCAATCATTACTTTTGTAATTTTAGCAGTACTTGCCTTTTTTATACCAAATTTTCAAAGCATTTCGTATCAACCACTGCTTGGATATGCGGGATTCTTAGGCATAATGAGCTTAATTATAAGCTTTCTTATTTGGTATTTCTCTAGAAACTGGAGAAAAAATCGTAGAAAAATAAAATTGGAAAAAGAGATTCGCAAATATGATGATGAAGAGTCACTTCGTCGTCATCATAAATAACAACTTTTCAACTTTGCTATCATCTTATCTTAAGCAAAGTTGTTTTTTATTTCTTTTTTTATCTCTTTTATTATTAATTAAAAAAAGTCATACTATAATAGATGTTGATGAAAACAATTTAATGAAATTTATTATTTAATATTTTTCCTATTCGTTGAAAGTGAAAGGATGCTAATATATGTTTAAAATGATAATTTATAAACTTTCACAAATGATTGTCGTACTATTTATATTAACTACAATCACATTTATATTAATGAAACTCTCTCCAGGTAATCCTGTAGACAAAATATTACATCTTGATATTTCACATGTATCTCATGAGCAAATAGAAACAACAAAGAATAAGCTTGGCTTAAATGATTCTATTTTTATTCAATGGTTGCACTGGTTAAATCAATTGTTTCATTTTGATTTAGGAACAAGTTATCAAACAAATGAGCCTGTAATCAGAGAAATAGCAAATTATCTTGGTCCTACACTTATAATTACTTTTGGTACGCTTATAATGTCGTTAGTTATTTCTATACCATTAGGGATTATAGCAGCGATTTACTATCATAAAATTTGGGATAGGATAATTCGTGTTATGACATCATTATCCGTAAGCCTACCATCATTTTTTATTGGTCTTATTTTATTATATATATTTAGCTTAAAATTGAATGTTTTGCCAACGTCAGATGAGGGGCGTTTCGCTTCATATATTTTACCAATAATTACCATGAGTATTGGAATGTGTGCTTATTATATTCGATTTATTCGTTCTACTTTATTAGATCAATATCAAACACCTATAGTTGAATCGTCTCGTCTCAGAGGTATGCCCGAAAGATATATACTTTTTCAAGATATCCTAAAACCTACGATACTGCCAATCATACCTCTATTAGGTTTATCCATTGGGAGTTTGATAGGTGGCACAGTAGTCATTGAAAATTTATTTGATATTCCTGGGTTAGGCTATTTTTTAGTTGATAGTATAAAGTCGAGAGATTATCCAGTCATTCAAGGTTGTGTATTATTTATTGGTTTCTTTGTTGTGATTATAAACACAATTGCAGATTTACTTTCATTACTCATCGATCCTAAACAACGTTATACTATTACTCAAAAAGAAACATTAAAGTTTAAATGGTTAAATTCACATAAAAAAGAAGGTCGTAACGATGAAGTTTAAGTCGCCAAAGAAAAACACTATATTTATCATTTTTACGGTCTATATTATATGTCTTATTGTATTGCAATTTATAGTCAATGATAAAGCTGCGTATCAGGTCCATTTGTCAAACTCATTTGAACCTATAAGTATGAATCATTTACTTGGCACAGATGATTACGGACGTGATTTATTCAGTCGTTTAGTCGTGGGCTCTCGCGCAACATTGTTTGTTACACTACTTACTTTAATGTTCACTGTTGTGGTTGGAGTACCTTTAGGGTTACTTGCAGGCTATAAAAAAGGTTGGGTTGATACGATTATCATGCGAATTATTGATATAGGATTAAGCATACCAGAATTCGTTATTATGATTGCCTTAGCAAGTTTTTTTAATCCTAGTCTTTGGAATTTGGTAATAGCTATTACAATCATAAAATGGATGAATTATACTCGCGTGACAAGAGGGATTGTCAATACCGAAATGAATCAATCGTATATACAGATGGCACAATGTTTTAATGTCTCAACTTTGAATATCTTATTTAAACACTTATTACCAAAAGTTTTACCATCTATATTTGTTATTATGATAGTTGATTTTGGAAAAATCATTTTATACATTAGTTCATTATCATTTTTAGGTTTAGGTGCACAACCACCATCTCCAGAGTGGGGAGCAATGTTACAAGCAGGGCGTGAATTTATTACTTCACATCCTATCATGATTATCGCTCCAGCATCTTTGATATCAGGTACAATATTGATATTTAATTTAACTGGTGATGCAGTAAGAGATCGTTTATTAGAACAAAGAGGTGTACAAGTTGAAACTTTTAACAATAAAAAATCTAAACATCAGTGATAAAGAAGGGCAAGCAATTATTAAAAATGTCGACTTAAATATATATCATCAATCTCTAAATGTCATTATAGGTGAAAGTGGTGCTGGAAAAAGTTTGACTGTTAAAGCAATATTAAATCATTTACCTACTCAGTTACATATGAGTTTCGATGAATTTAAAATGCAAGGTCAAAATACTTCTGGTATCAAGCAACTTTTAGGTAAACATATCGGCTATATCTCTCAAAATTATGCTCAAAGTTTTAATGAATATACTCGGTTAGATAAACAACTTATAGCTATCTATCGTTATCATTTTAATGTTTCTAAGGATAATGCATTGAAAAAGATAAAAAAAGCTTTAACTTGGGTTAACTTAAATGATGAATCAATCATTAATAAATATAGTTTCCAACTTTCAGGGGGACAATTAGAGCGAGTTAATATTGCTAGCGTTTTAATGTTAGATCCAGAATTAATTATTGCAGATGAACCTGTTGCATCTTTAGATGTAGTGAACGGTCATCAAATAATGCAACTCCTTCAACATATTGTTAAAGATCATCATAATACTGTATTACTCATCACTCATAACATGAATCATGTCCTCAAATATGCTGATTATTTTAATGTAATGAAAAATGGCATGATGATTGAATCCGGAGAAATAGACAAATTATTTAATCACCACCATCTTCATCGGTATACAGAACAATTATTAAACTATAGAAGCAAGCTGCAAAAGGAGGATAATATCTAATTATGATTCAATTTGATCATGTAGATTATTCGTATCATCGAAAACAGCCTGTTTTAAAAGATATTAATATAAGTATTCAACGTGGAGAAAAAATAGGGATTTTAGGAGAAAGCGGTGCTGGAAAAAGTACCATTGGTTCTTTAATATTAGGTCAATTAAAGCCAACAAAAGGTAAAATAATTATCAATTCTTCTAAGGTTCTTCCTATTTTTCAGCATGCGACAGAAAGTTTTGATCGTCAATTCACGATTGAACAGTCATTGAGAGAGCCACTTTTATTTTATCGACAATTAAAACCACAAAATATCAAAAATATCATTCTTAACTATTTAATTGAATTTAATTTGTCTACAGATCTAATAACAAAGTTTCCTCAAGAGGTAAGTGGTGGGCAACTACAAAGATTAAATATTATTCGTTCTCTCTTAGCACAACCAGATATATTAGTTTGTGATGAAATAACTTCGAACTTAGACGTCATGGCCGAACAAAATGTAATCAATATTTTACTTAATGAAAAAAACATTGAAAATAAAACATTAATTGTCATCTCGCATGATTTATCTGTTTTACAAAGGTTAACGAATAGGATAATAGTTATCAAAGACGGTCAAATAGTAGATGAATTTAAAAGTAAAGATTTATTTAACCATCAAAGACATCCATATACAAAACTATTAATTCAAACGTATGAATAATGAATATAGTCATTTAAATGATTAAGATATTTTTATTCACATAATAACCCCCAAAAGTTGGAATTAAAATCTAACTTTTGGGGGTTATTAGTTAATCATTTGAGTAAATTTTACCGCTATATAATCATTTTACTTTTGGAATGCATCTTTAATTCTCTTGAGTTGTTCAATCGTTAATTGATTGCCACCTTCACCAAAGTACCATGCATTGGATTCAAATTGATAAACTTGATGATTTTTTATAGCTTTTACATTTTCAATAACTTTATTTTGTAAGATGCTTGGTTCCTTATTATCAGTGCCATTCTTCGTTCGATCTATTACAAATATTTTATCAGGGTTAACTTTGTTAAGATATTCATAATTAATATTATTTCCAGCTGAATTATCTTTCATGTTTTTATCAACATGTTTAATGCCCAAATCTTTGTTTAAAAATCCTCCAAAGCGACCATTTGAACTAAATGCTTTTATCCCTTTATCATCAACAACTAGGAATAATACTGAGTCATGATTAATACTTTTCTTAGTTTCAGTTACTTGTTGTTCTAATTTTTTATTTAAATCATTGGCTTCATTCTCTTTATTGAATATTTTACCAATTGTTGATGTATGAGATTTTATTGAACTTAAATAATGATCATTGTCTGGACTTACGAATAGAATTTTAGCATTAGGTGCTGCTTTTTTCATTTCGTCAATTGTCTTAGTATGGGCTTGTCTAAAAGATGCTAGAATGAGCTCTGGTTTAGATTTAGCTAATTGATCAAAATTTGGTCGACCTGGGTTACCTAAATTAGAATATTTATCATCTTTAAACTCAGCTAAAGAGGAAGGTAAGAATGCATTTCCTTGACCTTTTGCAATTGAAACAATCTTATTTTGTAATCCTAATTGTTTCATTACATCTAGTGCACCATAATCAAGAACTGCTACACGATGGGGATTATAAGGCACCTTAACAGTGTCAGTTTTCGTTTCACCACGATGATGTGTATTATTCTTGTCCTTAAATTCATATGTATTTTTAATAGTCACTGTTTTTTTTGAATCATAACTATTACCTGATTTATCATTTCCGCATGCTGTTAATGCTATTGCATAAATAATAATAGATATTAATGTTAATAATTTTTTCATAGTAATCCTCCTATCAATGATTATAATCGATATTGATAATCATTTTCAATAAGAAGATTGTTAGTTATAGATATTTATCTAAAACTTCACATATTGCATGTATTGTATCATCAATAACTGTAATATTTTGATTTTTAAAAAATAATGTGTGTTCTATAAATTGATTAGTCACAAAATAACCTTGGCTCGCATGTTCAAGCATATGAACATCATTGTGATCATTACCAAAAGCGATATAATCACTATTAGTTCCTAAAACATATTGAATAGTAGTATACTTATCAACGCCACGTGCCGTTACATCAATATAGGACTCACTGTAATGACGAATTAATTCAATACCGTGAGACTGACTTACTAATTGATGAGCAATCATGTCAAAATTTTTGTTATCTATATTTAATAGAATTGCTTTTATAGGATTTCGAATCTCATCCATATCTAGAGATTGTGCTTTACCATCAGGATCAATACGTTGATACAGTTCATTATTAGTATCCAAATTTGAAGCATAATTAAATTTATCATCAATGATGTATGATAATTGATATTTCTTTATAAGCTTTTTAATTAGACTAATATCATGCTCATTGATTACCGAAACAATTTCGATTTGTCCATTTTTAGATATAATTGAGCCATTACCACCAATCAAGGTATCATCCGCAAATTCAGGAATGACTGGAAGCAAGTCTCTAATGGGACGTGCTGAAGCAAACATTACATTGTGATTAGCTTGACGTAGCTTGAAAAGTCTTTGCTTAATAGATGGATCAATAGAACATCCATCAAAACAAATCGTACCATCAATATCAAAAATAAAATTCATTATTAGTCACTCCAAAAATTAGAATGATTTAATTATAGCATATGAGTATGAACTCAAATTTAAATATTTTGATTTAAATTGTATAAACTTGAAACTTGGCATTCCAACTTGTTAGTCTCTATAGATTAACAAGTATAGATTGCTATAATAATCTCAACTAAAAAGCAAATAAGTGGAAACTTTATAGATAATAAATATAGATGCCATTTAGATATACCAATAAATTGAGTGAGGGGCTTTTATGGTGGTACACACAACTTCCTATAATATATATTATGTAAACTAAAATAAAAAATTAAGATTCTTAGCCATATAGATGAACATATGCTTCATTTATGTTGTTATATATACTATATATTTTTTTATTTGGCAGTTTTTACATGTGTTAAAAGTTATTGTATTGATCAAGAGTTATTTATTCATTAAAGACTTAAATATTTATTTCTTTGCATTTACAAGAAATGTTTCTTTAAATAACATCATTAATAATTAACAACGTAATACACAATAGCATTACGTTGTTAATTTATCACGTTTGAATGCAATTAAGTAGTATGATAATAAATTATATACGTTACAACTACTTAGCAATATAATTGCTATAATCATGAATATTCATTTTTATATTTAGATAAATCACCAAAAATCTTTTGTTACAACACCCAAATTCACAACTACAAATTATAATATAAGGGAATTATAAATATTATTATTAAATAGTAGTATAATTATACCTTTAGTTTACATAACATTTTTATATTCTTCTCATTCTACTAATAGAACTACATTTAAAATAATTTAGTATTACAAACTTATAATTTGAATATAAAAAATATATTGGTGAGTATTATTGTATAGTTCGAATAATATGCTATGATTAAATATGTAGGGAACAACACGAATTTACATCCTAGACTTAAACATCCTACGCCGAGTGCTTTAGAGTACATAACCCTTCTCTAAAGCTAAACGAGCAGATTGGATATCTCAATCTGCTCGTCATCTTCTTGTATCATTTATTTTTACTTTTTCAGTTTATTACGTATGCGGTCTAATGTATTGAATAACCAATATTTCACTTTATTGATTGGTTTATAGAAATCACCGATTAATTCCTCAATCTTAACATTAAAACCTCTCTTAAAGCGATAAACACCATAGTCTTCACTGTTTTCAGTAAAATCACCTGATAAGCCATAGAAATTGTATCTATCATAGCCGTTATCAAAACAATAATTAATCATGTGCCAATGCATTGCATATGGTCCCATATATTGATTATATTTTTCTGAAGACCCTCCAGAGAAATAGTTCACTTCATATGCATTAGCAAAGTATACTCCTGACGCTAAATTTAAAATTTCGCCATCTGTTTGACGTAATTCACTAGCTTGAAGTAATTCTTTTTTATCGTGATCAATTTGTTTATCTAACTCAGCGATTTTCTTTAACTGTTTATCTGTTTTATTTTCTTTCGCCATCATATCATCACGTCGATTTTCTTTATCATTTAGTGATTCTTGCAAATGTTGTATATATTCACTTAAATCTATGTAAGCTAAAGGAACTAATACTTTATCGCCATAATGCTCTATAAAGTTATAGAAATAATCGTCAGTTTTAGAAGCAAATCCAGTTCTAGCTTCAGTCTCTCGGTATAAGTCTAAGAATAAATCAAATTCATCCTTACTAAGAAATCTAACTTTCACACCGTAGTTTATCGCTTTATTAATATTTCGTTTTCTTTGACTATCAAACTCTTTCCTTAGAGATGCAGGAGTTTTGCCCTCTAAATCTAATACCCCCATCCATCTAACTTGGCTGGAAGAATCATATTGGGTTGTAAATCCATGATGATCATAACCATGTGATTTAAATAGATTTACTAAAGCATCATTTTTTTCTGTTAAAGGATTAATATCCTTATCATAAACTTGATACAACCAGTAAGGATCTAATTTTACATATAAGCATTGATGTTGATGTAAATATTTATCAAGCTCTTTTAAATAAAAATCCACTAAACCTAAATCTGAATAGTCCATTACAGGGCCTCTATTGGAATAATACACATAACTGCCCATTGTAGGGATTTTAGAAAACAGGCTAGCTGCTATCACTCTATTGTCGTCGTCTTTTACACCTAATAACACTACTTGAAACCCATCTGATTCACGTGTAGCAATATTTTCCTTCACTTGGAAATAATGACTTTCTAATGATGGATTTTGTACAAAGTTTTCAAATTCTTTAACTGTTAACTCTGTAAATTTCATAATTAGATAATTCCCTTCTTAAAATCTATTTCTTTAGTTTTTTAAGTGTTCTATAAATGTTATACATTGGTTTATTAATAGGTTTAATAAAGTCACCAACGTATTCTATAACATCGGCATCATAGCCCTTTTTAAACTTAACTACGCCAGCATCTTCGGCATCTTCACTAAAGTCACCACTAATACCATAGAAATTATACCGATCAATACCATGTTCAATTGCATAGTTAATCATCTTCCATTGAACCGCATAGCTCCCTGCAAAATGGCGATAACGATTTGAAGTTCCACCAGCGTAGTAAACTACTTCAAACGGATTGATTATAAAGAAGCCAGCAGAGATGGGTAATTCATTGCCATGTTCTTGTTTTAAGTTTTTGGCTTCATTAATTTTTTGCTGGTTTGCATCAAGTTGTTGTTCTAAATTTTCTTTTTTGTTATGTGCTTTTTTATTCTCTGGACGCTTCTCAATGTCTTTTAAAGCTTTATTATAATCTTTATTAAGCACATTTCTTTCATTATTTAGTTCCTCTATATACTCATCAAAGTTAATATAGGCTAGTGGTACTAAAACACGGTCTTTATAGTGTTTGAATCTGTTGTAATAAAAACTATCATCTCTATCTGCAAAATCTTTAGTTTCAGAGGTATCCTCCATAAATGACCTAAATATAGGTAATTCTTCTTCAGATAAAAAGCGGACTTTAACTCCATTTTTCTTAACTTTTTTAGTATTACGCTTTCTTAAACCATCCATGTTTTTTAAAACATCATTAGCACTTTTGTTTGCTAAATTTAGAACAGAATGATATCGGATTTGTAATACAGGATCAAATCCTTTATGGAATCCTTCGTGTTTATATCCTAAACTCTCTAATTCATCAAAAATCCAATCATGACCTGCATTTCCAGTTATTTCTCCCTCATGATTTAAATATTGATATGGAAGGTATGGGTCAACTCTTAAATATAAACAATTATATTTTTTTACATATTTACTCAATTCATTAAAGAAAAAATGTACAAGCTCTTTATTATTATAATCTATTACTGGACCGCGATTGGAATAGAAATATTTAAATATTTTCATTACAGGAACAGCTGTTAATAAACAAGCTGCAATCACTTCGTTATCATTATTTTTAATTCCAACTAAATGTGACTCGGTACCTTCAGCAACCTTTAATTCGTAATTACCTTCCATTTGTGTAAAATGGCTATATGTCATACGATCAGTAAAGTCACTAAATTCTTTAGCTGTCAAATTCGTAAACTTCATCTTCATAACTCCCATTTATATCTTTATATCTATTTCTTTTTATTTTTAGAAAAATAGGTCGTTTTACTTCACCTTTTATATTTAACATTCGGTTCATTTAATACTATTTATATTTCTAATCTAAACAAGTATACAATAGTTGTAGTGAAAACTAAAATATTATCCTGCAAAACTTATATGTAAAATTAAAAGTTAAATCTCGTTTATTCTGTTTATGTATAAAATAATATGGGCTAAACAGTAATGTCGCCCATATCACTAATTATTTACTATTATTTTAATTCATTTGCAAGTGCTTTACCAATTTCTTCACTTGATTGGGGATTTTGTCCAGTGATAAATTGCCCATCTTTTTCTACGTGAGATGTAAAGTCATCTTTCACTACAAAATTTGCACCTTGCTCTTCTAATTTAGATTGAGTTAAAAATGGCACTTTATTTTCAAATCCCATTGCTTTTTCTTCACTATCAGTAAATGAAGTTATTTTGACACCATCTACTAGATAGTCATTATTTGCATCTTTTACACCTACAAACGCACTAGGTCCATGACATACTGAAGAGATGACTTTATTACTATTTTTAAATTGAAGTAAAATATCAGCTAATTTCTCATTATTGGCAAAATCGTATACAGTACCATGTCCACCTGGTAGATAAATAGCGTCATACTCATCTGCATTTACATTTTCGATACTAGGTGTATCGTTTAAGTGTGACACGAATTTAGCATACTGATTAAGTGATTCATTAGAAACAGAATTTGGATCAAGATTTACTTTTCCACCTTTAATAGATATAACATCAACATTGATACCTTCTTCAGTCAATATATTATATGGTGCTCCTGCTTCTTCTAACCATAATCCAGTTTCTGTACCATCTGTAAATTGACTTGTACTTGTTAAAACAAATAAAACTTTTTTACTCATGAATATATACACCTCTTCAAATTAATTGTAATTAATATTTACCCACATTAGTAGTAGATTATTCAATTAGGATCATTTAATTTTTTGAAGTTACTATTAGCATAATAGTTAATTCATAGAGTAATCATTGTTTTTGCTATGTATATTTTTCATCTGTTTTCTTAACTTTGATTTAACTTTATATATATTCTTAAAAAGAATTCAACGCAGTTCTGATTGATTTGATATAAGTGATAAATTCTTTTCTTGAATCTATTTCAATACGTTTTACAATTTCACTACCAATTACAATACCATCTGCAACGGACGCTATATCTTTAACATGTTCAGGATTTTTGATACCAAATCCAGCAACCACAGGAATTTTTGAAACTTTTTTTATATATTCAATTTTTCTCTTTAAATCTGGATGGAACTCCCCACTATTACCTGTTGTGGCATTCATTGTTACCGTGTAAATAAATCCTTCTGAATTCTTTGCAATTTGCATAATCCTAGCATCACTTGCGGTCATAGCAATTAACGATATTATTTTAACAGAATGATGATAAAATTCTTTTTTAAACTTTTTTGTAAGTTCGTAAGGTAAATCTGGGATAATTAAACCATAAACACCAGCTTCATCACACTTATCCAAAAATAATTTTTCTCCATAAGCACTTAGAATATTATAATAAGTCATCAGTACATACTTAGATGAAATAGTATTTTTATTTTTTATTAATTCATCAAAAATGAAATTAATGTTTGAACCCTCATCAATAGCCTTGCGTCCTGCCTTCATAATTATAGGTCCATCTGCAACTGGATCAGAAAATGGCACACCAATTTCAACAATGTCTGCTCCATTCTCAGTTAATGTTTTTAAATGATGAATAAAATTTAAATCACCCATAATATACGGAATGAATAATTTGCTCATTTTGTTCACCACCGTTTTCTTTGTATTGTTTAATTGTTTCCATATCTTTATCTCCACGTCCTGAAATAGTCACAACAATAATTTCATTTTCATCCATATTTGGCGCTAACTTTTCAACGTAACTCAATGCATGTGCACTTTCAATTGCTGGAATGATACCTTCAACTTTTGAGAACGTTATAAGTGCTTCCATAGCTTCATTATCTGTAGCACTTACATATGATACACGACCAATATCATTATAATACGAATGTTCAGGTCCAATACCTGGATAATCAAGTCCTGCTGATATAGAGTGTGCCAATTCAATTTGTCCATCATCATTTTGAATAAGGTACATTCTAGAACCATGTAATACACCTGGTTTACCTTTCCCTATGGCTAAGGCATGATTATGCGTATGACTTCCTTTTCCTGCAGCTTCTACCCCATATAATTTAACGTCATCTTGTATAAATGGATAGAACGTACCTATTGAATTGGATCCTCCACCCACACACGCGACTAACGCATCTGGAAGTCGTCCTTCTTTACTTAAAATTTGGCTTTTAATTTCATTACCAATCACACTCTGAAAATCTCTGACCATTGTTGGAAACGGATCAGGTCCCAACGCTGAGCCTAACAAATAATGTGTATCTTCAACATGATTCACCCAATATTGTAAAGCTTTATTTACTGCATCTGATAATGTTCCTTGCCCATCTGACACAGACACTACTTTAGCCCCTAGCAATTCCATTCTAAATACGTTAAGTTGTTGACGCTTGATATCTTCACTTCCCATGAAAACAATAAGGTCCATATCGAATAAAGCAGCGATGGTGGCACTTGCTACACCATGTTGACCAGCACCTGTTTCGGCTACTAATTTAGTTTTCCCCATCCTTTTAGCTAATAGTGCCTGTCCTATCGCGTTATTAATTTTATGAGCACCAGTGTGATTTAAGTCTTCTCTTTTAAGATATATCTTGGCACCTCCTAACAATTTTGTGTATGATTCAGCAAATGTTAAAGGCGTTTCTCTACCAACATATTCACTTAAATAATAATTAAATTCTTCCTTAAAGTGAGTATCTAACTTCGCGTCTTCATATGCTTTTTTTAGTTCAATAATAGCTGGCATCAATGTTTCAGGTACATATTGGCCACCATATTCACCGAAAAAGCCTAATTCATCTACTTCTGTTTGAATTTTCATTAATTATACGTCTCCTTTCAAAAATTTTAATATTTGAGTCATCTTATTAAAATCTTTTTCATTATGTGATTCAATGCCCGTTGAGATGTCATAACCACGTTGTCCAAATGAATATTTTTCTAATCGTTTTATCTTTTCAAAATCCAAACCACCCGCAATGAGAAAATCAACATCTTTTACTTTTTTTAATAATTTCCAGTCAAAACTTTGACCTGTACCACCGTATGTGATTGATGGTGTATCTATAATAAACATGTCTATCTCATCTTTATACTTTTGTATGTTATTATTTAAATTTCTTGTTGCTGGAATTGCTTTTATGATTCTTATTTTTGAATTAAGTTTCCTAATATTTCTAATTAATTCAATGCTCTCATTTCCATGTAATTGGATTGTGTTAATATCAGTTTGATTAATTATTCTCTTTATGGTAGACATTTGAGGATTTACGACAACTACTACTTTCTCTATATGATCTGGCACTATTTTAGCCAAATATTTTAATTGTTTCAGTGAGACATGTCTCTTACTATCGGGATAATGTATAAACCCTACTGCATCAACTTCTAATTTTCTAATTTTCTTAATATCACTTTCGGTTTTAAAACCACAAAATTTAACTATCATAGAGATTCTTCTTTAACTTTAAACTAGGCAAAAACTGACTTAAGTCATTTGTTTTCATTAATGCCTCCCCTACAAGTAAACCGTCAATACTTGAATCTACTATTTTCTCAACATCTTTTTTTGTATGAAAACCACTCTCTGAAATGTAGCGGCAATTAGACTTTTTAAACTTTAGTAATTTATTTGTATGTAGAACATCGGTTTCAAATCGCTTTAAATCACGATTATTAACACCAATAATTTTAGGGTTAATTTGGTGTGCACGTTCAAGTTCACTAATTGTATGAACTTCTACTAGAACTTCTAAATTATGGTTTGTCGCATATGAATACAATTCTTTTAATTGATCATCACTTAAAATATTTACTATTAATAAAATAATAGATGCACCAGCTCGTTTTGCAACATCTATTTGAATTTTGTCAACAATAAAATCTTTACATAAAACTGGTAACGATGTTATCTTTGATAACTGATTTAATCGTTCAAAACTACCGCCAAAGTATTTTTCATCAGTTAATATTGAAATAGCATTAGCACCATATTTTTGATAATCTTTAACTTGTTGAACAAGATCACGTTGCGGTAATTGAGGTACAGATGGGCTTTTCGATTTTATTTCAGCAATAACTGATAATCTTTTATCATAGTTAAGTGAATCAATCAGCTTTCTCCTCTTAACATTTCCGTTATCTTGTAAAATTTCAAGTTGTTTATCATAGTATTTACGCTCAAGCAAAGTTTTTTTATACTCTATAATTTCATTTAAAATAGTCATTTCTTAACCTCCCATTTTCAAATATTGTTTCATTGCCATACCTGTATCAATGAGATATTTAGCTCGCTCTACGCCATGTTTGATACTTTCCACTTGCTCAGCAACATATAAAGCAATTCCTGCATTTAACAAAACTACAACTCGTTTACTTGAGTGATCGTTGCCACTTAGAATATTCAATGCAATTTGTTTATTTTTTTGAGGTGAACCACCTATCAACGTGCCATTCTTTGCATAAACTAAACCGACTTCTTCTCCTTTTAAACTATATTTTTTTAATGCGCTTTCGCTGTTAACTTCATAAATGATATTTTCACCAGAGAGCGTGGCTTCATCCATACCATTTGCACCATGAATTAAAATTGCTCGTTTTCTACCTAAATCTTTTAAAGTTTGTGCTATATTTTCAAGTTGTGAAGCTTCATATACTCCCATCACTTGATAAGTTAATTTGAAAGGATTAATTAATGGTCCAATCAAGTTAAAAATTGTAGGTGTTGCAATCGATTTTCTAATTGATTGAAGCTTTTTCATCATTGGATAAGAATCCGTTGCACTTATGAATGCTAATCCTTTCGAATTTAATTGTTGCTCTACTTCGTTCATTTTGTTTGTTTTTATATTCATTTCATGTAGTACATCTGTACTTCCTGAATGTGAAGTAATACTTTTGTTTCCGTGTTTAATTACTGGCACTCCTGCACTTGCTACAACAAAAGCTACAGTTGTAGAAATATTAAAGCTATTTGATTGATCTCCACCTGTGCCACATACACACATAGCTTTATTATAAAATGGTTGGTCTGGATAGTTTGTCTGAATAAAGTATTCAACTAAATACGTTAGCTCATATTGACCCATGTCTTTGTTTGTATAAGCTTTCAATAATTCTACCTTTACATTGGTTTCAATATTTGAATCAAATAGTGTAATAATAAATGATTGCATATCTTTTTTAGATAAGGATTTATTTTGTTTAATTTTCTCAAGAAGGGTCATTTTCAACTTCCTCTCGTTGCTATATTGATAAAATTAATAATGATTTGTTTCCCATTTTCTGTAGCGAAAGACTCTGGATGAAACTGTATGCCATAATGCTTTCTATTTTTGTGTTGGAAAGATTGTATACAATCATATGTTTGGCCAGTGATTAATAAACTTTCTGGAAATGAGCATGGATCACTAATTAATGAATGATAACGCATAACTTTGAAACTTGACTTAATTCCTTTGTATAGAGGTGACCGATTAACAATAGTTAAAGTATCTACTTTTCCATGTTTGACACAACTACCTTGTATGACATCGCCACCGTAATAACAAGTGAGCGCTTGTGCACCTAAGCAAACACCTAAAATGGGTAAATTTTCGAAATTTTCAATTAATTTAATTAATAATTGATTGTCTAATGGATGTCCAGGTCCTGGTGAGATAATGACTGCTGTAATACCTTTCAGATTACATATATTTGGATCGTCGGGATATTTAACAATCGTTTCACATTGTTTTTCTACAATATCTACAAGATTATAGGTAAAAGAATCATAGTTATCTATTATTAATATCATGGAGTTACCTCCAATAAACTTTTAGCTTTAAGTTTTGTTTCTTCAAGTTCTTTCTCTGGAATAGAATCATATACTACTCCACATCCTGCCTCGACACTGACGGTTTCCTCATCGATAATCATGGTGCGTATAGCCAATGCAAAATCTAAATGATGATTACAGTTGATATACCCAACACCACCGCTATAGATACCTCTTTTATATGGATAAGATTCGTATATTCTCTGTATAGCTCTAAGTTTAGGTGCACCTGAGACAGTACCTGTTGGTAGTAAACTTGCGATGACGCTCATAGGAGATAGATTTGGTTTTAATTCTCCAGTGACTTCACTAACGATATGCATGACATGTTCATAACGTTCTATTGTCATTAGTTTTGTAATTTGTGAAGTGCCTGTTTTACTTATTCGATGAATGTCATTCCTTCCTAAATCTACGAGCATACGATGTTCACTCAATTCCTTTTCATCTTTCATTAATGTCTTTTCATTGTTTTCATCTTCTATTTTATTTTGACCTCTTTTAATTGTTCCAGCTATAGGATTCGTATAAACTTTTCCATTTTTCACCTTTACAAAACTTTCAGGAGAACTTCCTATTACAATCGGCATATCTTTATTAATGTAATACATATATGGACTAGGATTTTGTCTCTTTAAATTTTGATATAACTGAAAAGTTAATTGATGTAAATTATGTTGAAAATGGTGTTTATAACTATAAATTCTTGAAGGAACTACTTGAAACATATCTCCTTCAGTAATTTTCTTTTTTAGTCTTCTTATAGTCTGAACAAACTTTTGCTCTGATATATTGGTGGTTATATGTCGAGGGATGGATTTATATTTTATATCCTCAACCGAAAAGTGTATCTTTTTTAAGTCTTCAATTTTTCGTTCAATAGATTCCTTTAATCTTTCTTTTGTTCTATCAGAAAATAAGTTACTTGCGATAATATATAATTCATCTTTATAATGATCAAAAACAAATACATCTTCCACTAGATAAAATTGGACATCATGAGTTTGATGATCTTCTAATTTAATATCTTGTAATTTTTTAAATTCATGTCGTACTAAATCAAAGCTACAAGTCCCTATAAAGCCGGAAATAAAAGGCAAATCTTTTAAATATTTATCTTTTATTTCAAAATAATATTTATCTACTAATTCCTTAAGTCGTTGATACGGTTGATTCTTAATTATTTCACAATGGTTGTCTAGCTTAATTAAAAGTTGAGAATTATCTAATGTAATTTTGCCATAATGATCGAATATTACTATCGAGTACCTACCTTTAAGTTGCTGTTGATTGGTACTTTCAAAAATAATCTTTTTTTGTTTTAATTTTGCTAAAGCCTCTGGCGTAATTTGAGCATTCACTTTTTTGTATACAATATCCATTGATTTCCTCCTTTTCCAAAAAAAATCAGCCTCCTTCGTTATAAGGACGCTGACGCGTGGTACCACCTTTATTAGCAGAATATAATATATTCATAGCTCACTTGTTCAATTTATTTTAAGTTGTTCCACAAAACCCAATTTCACTAAAGACGGTGTTAGTTCTCATCTACCACTAACTTTCTGGTGCTACCTCAACTTTAGATACTTCATTTTGCTTCAAAAAAACCACAATAACGCTATCATTCTATAAGGACGCGTTACCGTGGTGCCACCTTAGTTAACAAATATGTTCACTTTAATGATTAAGTTAAAATTTGATAGCCCATTTCATCTATTATCATGTGCTAATTTACATCTACCATTAGCTTTCTGCTTGCTACAAAATATAATGATTACTCTATCAATCAAATTATCTGATTTTTCTAATTATTTAGTATAATACCTATCTTTCTCTAATTTGTCAACTGACTTTAAAATTAAATTGAAAAATTTGTTGAGTTTATCTTTATGTCCTATATAAAAACGTACTGAAATTAAACTATAAATTCTTCTTTATTTAATAACTTAAAATCATACATAAGTTATATTTGTTATTGAATACTTGAAATAACTCATATACAATATTGTTATTCTGAAAATTCTGAAATAAGGAGGCGCTCTATGCGAAATATTTTATTTGTAGGGTTAGGCCTTATTGGCGGTAGCTTGGCGAGTAATTTAAAATATCATTACAGTAATTTCAATATTCTTGCATACGATTCAGACTACACACAACTTGATAAAGCCCTTTCTATAGGTATTATTGATCAAAAAGTTAATGATTATGCTGCTGCTGTTGAGATAGCAGATATAATCATCTTTGCGACTCCTGTTGAGCAAACAATTAAGTATCTATCTGAACTTACAAATTACAATACAAAAACTCATTTGATTGTAACAGACACAGGTAGTACCAAACTTACTATACAATCATTTGAAAAAGAATTATTAAAACATGATATTCATTTAATTAGTGGTCATCCTATGGCAGGAAGTCATAAATCTGGTGTTTTAAACGCGAAAAAACATTTATTTGAAAATGCTTATTACATTCTTGTATTTAATGAAATGGAAAACAATGAATCCGCGACATATTTAAAGCAATTACTTAAACCTACTTTAGCAAAATTTATCGTTACCCATGCAAATGAACATGATTTCGTAACCGGTATAGTGAGTCATGTTCCACATATCATCGCTTCAATTTTAGTTCATCTAAGTGCTAATCATGTCAAAGACCATTCTTTAATCGAAAAATTAGCAGCCGGTGGCTTTAGAGATATAACTCGTATAGCAAGTAGTAATGCTCAGATGTGGAAGGACATCACTTTAAATAATCCAAATCATATTTTATCTTTACTTAACGAGATTAAAGAACAAATTACTGGTATTGAACATTTGATACAAGAACAAAATAGTAATAGTATTTACGATTTCTTCGTTAAAGCTAAAGATTATCGTGATCAACTTCCTGTTAAACAACACGGTGCAATATCTACTGCGTATGATCTTTATGTTGATATCCCTGATAAACCGGGTATGATAAGTCAAATTACAAACATCATAAGTTCACATAATATTTCTATTATAAACTTGAAGATTTTAGAAGTACGTGAAGATATTTATGGTGCTTTACAAATCAGTTTTAAAAATCCCGAAGATCGAGAGAATGCTATAAAAGCCCTCGCAAATTTTGATACTTATTATTAAATAAATTCCCCTTCCAGTCGTTATCTTTTCGCTTCTATATGTTGCACGACGAGGGGGAACTCTCTTTGTATATCTACATTTTATGACCAGCCATTAGTCCTAATCGACCATGCTTTGTACCAGCTTCGGTGTATGAAGTCGCTTTTGACACAATTCCTTTTCCATATTTTAAATGTAAGTGATCAATGGTTTTAGCAAGTTTTTCATCTTTCTTACGTTCATATTCATCAATGAATAAGTTAAGTTGTCGATCGCTTTCTTTAATAAACTGAGTTAACGATACACTTAACGTTCTATACAATGCTTTTTTGTCACACAGACGATTTGCAAAATAATTAATGACTTTGAATATATCTCTTTCTAAATTTGTAGGATCCTCCAAGGTGTATTGCTTATGTATGCCGCCACCTTCTGCATAACCAAAAGAAAAATGAATTGTGCGCGCAAGCTTCTTTTCTGCTCTTAAACGACTTGCTACATCTTCTATCAATTCTTGCATGACAACTTTGGATTCTTCAAATTGATAGTCTCGCATTAAAATCTGACTTTTACATATTGAAGGATTTGTTACTTTATATTTTTCTCTTACTTTACTTTGATCAATACCGTTTGCATGTAGATGCATATCTATACCTAAAACTCCAAAATCTCTTTTTAAATAATGATATGGATACTTTGCTAAATCTCCTATTGTAAATATTCCTCTTTTATTCAATTTCTTTTCTGTACGCTTATTAATCCCCCAAAAATCTCTAAGTGGTTGAATTGGCCATAATTTTTCAGGTACATCTTGATAACGCCATTCAGCTATACCGTTTTCCGTATGCTTAGCTTCAATATCCATTGCAACCTTGCTCAATAGCATATTCGAGCCTATTCCAATGGTACAGTGAATACCTGTTTCTTCTAATATTTCATTTTGAAATCTTTTACAAAAAGCAAAAACTGTTGAATTAAATCTATGGTAACTATCCGTTACATCCATGAAAAATTCATCAATACTATACTGATGTAAATCTTCAGGTGGAACGTACCGCAGTGCAATCTTTGAAATTGCAACAGATACATTTAAATACTTTCTCATACTTGGATTAATAATATAAATGTCATTACGATGCGGTATCTCAAAAAGTCTTGATCCCGTTTTAATACCTAATTCTTTTAACTTTGGAGTTGCTGCTAGAACGACCGAACCTTGCCTTTTCGTATCTGCTACAACTGCTAGCTTAGTTGTTAATGGGTCCAATCCTTTTTCCATACATGATACACTCGCAAAAAAACTTTTTTGGTCTATGCAGAGTACATCCCTATCTTCTAATAAATTGTAATCATACATAACTGATCCTCCCTTACAAAACCATTATATAAGAACACTTGTTCTATTTCAATGCTAATAAGAACATTTGTTCTTATTCATTCTTCTCATTTTCATGCTATACTAAAAGAGCCAATGTTATATAGCAAAGGAGAATGTTGATTATGCCAATCATTAATGTGAAATTATTAGAAGGCCGTTCTGATGAACAACTTAAGGATTTAGTTACGGAAGTCACTCATGCTGTAGAAAAAACTACAGGTGCAAATAAAGAAGCGATTCACGTGGTCATTGAAGAAATGAGAAAAGATCATTATGCTGTCGGTGGCGTAAGAAAATCTGATCAGTAAACATAAAATCCCTGAAAGTAAAACAATTATTATTAATTGTCTTACTTTCAGGGATTCATTTTTTAATTATCTTCAAAGAAATTTTTGATTGCTTGCTTATTTTTCTCAGAGTCTATTTGAAGCGCACTACCGTCATTATTTGTATTAATATCTTGGTAGCTTCCTTTAATAGGAACTGTCAAAGATTGCACATCTTTATCTCCACGAATTCCAAAACTTATACCTGTTTGAAAAATCGCAGAGTTAGGCATGTTTGTGTTAACATAACCTCTTAAAATACCAGCAACTTTTGGTAGTTTCGCAACTGTATTGAAATTAACTAACTCTTGTTTTAATGTTTGCATCACTTGTTGCTGTCTTCTCACACGACCAAAATCTCCTTCCGGATCATGACGAAATCTAGCATAACCAAGTAATTCTTTACCATTTAACTTATGATGTCCTTTTTTCAAAGACACACCTATATTTTCAGACATGTCTTTTTCCACATCAATTGGGACACCATTAGGCTGTAGTTCATCTATCATTTTTTCAAATCCCGTAAAATCTACTACAGCGTAATACTCAGGATTAATACCTAAATTTTTGTTAAGTGTTTTTCTTAACAATTCCGGGCCTCCAAGTGAATATGCGGCATTAATTTTATATTTATCATAACCAGGAATATCAGCATAAATATCTCTCATGACAGACATCATTTTCATTTTTTTATGTACGTAATCATATTGAACAATCATAATCGAGTCAGTACGTGACTTGCCACCTTGAGCCTTATCTGCACCAAGGACAAGAACTGAAATCTTCCCATCATTTTTCATATTCCCATTAAATTTATGCACTTTCACATCCTTAGCATGTTCTTTAGCATACTTCATACCACTGTTATACTGATGGGTAATATACACAATGATAGAAATTAAAATAATAAGAATGATTAAAATGATAAAAGGTAACTTCCGCATTCTTTTTTTATTTCTTCGCCTAGAAGGTGTCGAAGTTGTTCCTTTCTGTCGTCGATACTCTGTTTCTTTAATATCCTTCTGTTCAGTCATATTTACCTACCTTATACCTTCAAAATTACATATCTATATACTATAATTAATATGTATTAACGTTATAGAAAAAGTATTCAAATTGCAAGAGTTTTTTAATAAATGGTACTAAGGTCCAATGAGAGGATGGCATAAATGAATATCAATACTGCATACTTTGCTGGTGGCTGTTTTTGGTGTATGACTAAACCTTTTGATACATTCGATGGTATCGAAAAAGTCACATCGGGATATATGGGAGGTCACTTAGTTAATCCTTCTTATGAAGAAGTAAAAACTGGATCTACTGGGCATTATGAAGTGGTTAAAATTGAGTATGATGTTGCTCTATTTTCATATCATAAATTATTAGAAATTTTCTTTTCAGTTATCGATCCTTTGGATGATGGTGGTCAATTTCAGGATAGAGGTTCTCAATATAAGACCGCTATTTTCTATTCAAATGAACATCAAAGACAGTTAGCTGAACAATATATATGTGAACTCCAAGATAGTTTTAACGCTGATAAAACAATTGCAACAAAAATTTTACCAGCATCAACTTTTTATGAAGCGGAAGCATACCATCAAGATTTTTACAAAAAGAACCCTGAACGTTATAAACAAGAACAACAAGACCGTGCTAATTATATCAAAGATAATCATATGTAAATAATAGATTGGGCCATGATTCATTTTGAATATATCACTCCATCTTGAAAATAAAAAATATAAATGTAGATTTTTGATAAAAAGATTTTTTCAATTTAGTCAACAACTACCTTAGATTAAAAATGCCTGGAACAACAATTGATGTTCCAGGCTATATTTATGGATATTTAGAGATAAATGTTTAAAACACTCATTATTTATGGCGTATGACTCTCATCACTTTAAGCATACTCTCCCACAGAGAATAATGCTTTTGATAAACTAAAAATCTAGGTTCCCAATTGGGGCTATATTTTTCTTTATAACGTCTTAATCCTTGAAAACGGTATAAACCATTGAAATGTTCAAATACACGCCCCGCCATTCTCTCTCTTAAATAAGAATAATGCAATTGACCTACATTGGAGAGTGTCGCCATTCCCATATTAAATGCTTTATACCCCTTTTCTTTACTCCATAACAACATATGAAGATATAATCCATCCATTAAAGGTAAATCCAATTCAGGCAGCCATCTAATTAAATCAACAGATATTGCATTATTAGAATAAGTAGGCATCAAACTACAAAATGCAATCATCTTGCCAGAATGATCTCTCATTACTCCAATAGGTGCTTTCGATAAATAAGTTTGAGTAAATTGACCTACAGAAAAATGCATCTCACTTCTTCCATCCAACCATTTATCACTCACAAATTTAAGTTCATCAAAGAAATCTTGAGTGAATGGTGGTTCAATAATTTCAAAATTGATATTTAAATCATCAAACTTATTAAGCGTCGCTCTAAAACCACGTCGTTTTTTACCAGATGTTGTAAACGTTGTTAAATCAATAATAGCTTCTTCACCTAATTTAAAGAATTGATTCCCAAAATTATGATATAAAGGCATATATTGATCACTTATTTGATAAAAAATAATTTCATAACCTTGATACTCAGCAAACTGATAAAATGCTTCTAATAATGACTCAAATGATTTAGTATTGCCAATTGGATCACCTAAAACGACAAGGGCATTGGACTTATATCGATACATAATAAAAGAATCTTTATTTTCATTAAAGAAACAATCTTTGTCACCACTATAAACCAGGTGACTTAAATAATTACCACCGTATTTTTGAATAATTTCATCGCAAAGTGTTAAATCAACGCTATGATGAGAACGTTTATACTTATAATCAAAAAGCCAAGCAATAACGCCAACGAGTAGCATAATAATAACAATGGTCATCCAAAAGTAATATCGTAATAAAGACGTATCAATCTCAATATGATAAACATCTAATGCATATAAAGTTTCTGATATTAAAATATGATTTAAATAAAGAATAAAGATACTAAGAAGTAGCATAAACGCCAACTTTTTAAAGCGTAATGGTCGTTTAAGTACTTGAGCACGTTGATAAGCTAAAATCAGTAACACAAATATGATAATGAGCCATGACAATAATAAAAATGACGCATAAGTATATATAGTCACACTAGCAATTAAAATAATAGAAATAAAGGCATAAATTATTGCACGACGACTGCCTTTATAAATACCTCTTACATTTAGAATAAGTAACAAACAAGCACCCGTTTGTATAGCTAAAGCAATATAATAGGCAAAATGATTTCCGTCATACAATCCATCATAGACAATAGTTAAATTGTTAATAAAGAAAATAATACTAGTTAAAAATATTAAAATTGCTAACGAAAATGAAGGTATTTTAGCTAAAATATCTTTCTGATAAGACCTCAAAAATGAAGTGAAGTCTTTTACAGGTATAAAGTACTTCGAATTGTCGAGATATTTTTTAGCAGTATTTCCAAATTCAAATGAAGATAATATAAGTGCAATCATCACTGGCACAAAATAATAAGCAAATCGATATAAAACTAATGCTAGAAGTATCTTTTCTTCAGAAATACCAAGTGATTTCAGTCCTAGTAACACGACTAAATCAAACGCGCCAAAACCACCTGGAATAAAACTAACTAAACCAGATAAAGCTGCAATAACAAATATACCTACAAAAGTCATAAATGAGATATGTATATCGACAATCAATGCAGCAAAATATAATACAGTAGCTGCTGCCATCCACTCAACACATGATACAACTGTACAATAAACACCCATAAAACGATTATTTCTATCTACAGGTCGTGCCACGGTATAGAAAATAAAGATAGGTAAAAATAATGCAACAATATATAAAATCCAACGTACCCATGAAATTTCATCAATCATGTGAGAAGCGTTAAATATACGCAGAACAACTAAGATAGATAATAAACTTAATCCCGTAAGCATAGATACTAAAATAATAGAAATATATTGCACAAGCTTTTTCGTGTCATTAGTATAATTTTTATATACAAAAGCTCTTACACCTGCACCTATAAACCCTCCAAAACCAATTATAGAATTTAGGGCGTTGATAATATAACTCACTCTAAAGACTCTAATCATCGGCATTTTAAGTTTAAGAGATTTTACTAAAATAATATCGTACAGTGATAATAAAATGAGTGACAGTCCCCCACCAGCAAATAGTAGTACGAGCCATAATCTATTAATTTTGCCAAACTGTATGAATGTCTCTTTAAAATTGATATGTGATAATTCTCTATAGAGTGTAAAAATTACAAAGATAAATAAAGCAGTGGCGAAAATAAGTTTTAAAAAAGAAAGTAATTTACTTTTTAATTCTTGTGTCATGTTTTCACTTCGATTCTAATTCAATATGATATATATCAAAATATATCATAAAGCTATGTCATATAGAATATCAATAAGCAAGATGAACCTTACATTATTGTAATACAATTTTCACATCATCCGAGGGATTAATTTGAATAAAATCATTTAACATATAATTACTAAGCATATCATGATTGTAAATGTATGTGATTTAAAATAAAAAAGACTGGAACATTGTTTTTTTGTTGTTCCAGTCTAAATTAATATATTATTGTTTAATTCCTTTTTCTTCTTCAGTGATAGTGTACTCACCAGCATCATTTCCATAGTAGCGATTGTATCTTCGTTTAAATAACATAAATATGTGTGAAACCAATACCTTAAGTACAGCGTATAGAGGAATACCAATAATCACTCCAACAATGCCCATTAAATTTCCTGCACATAATAAAATGAAAATAATTGTTAAAGGATGAATTTTCAATGTTTTACCCATAACGTTAGGAGAGATAAAGTGGCCTTCAAAGAATTGGACAAGTGTCCATACAACAGCTAACTTTAATAACATCAAAGGTGAAGTAATAATCGCGATAACAATCGCAGGCGATATTGCTATTGTCGGTCCTAAATAAGGAACTACACTAGTGACTGCAGCAATACTTGCTAAAACCAAGGCGTACTTAAGACCAATAATTGAATAGCCAATAAATAGTAATAATCCAATACAAAATGACACAATAATTTGACCTTGAATGTACGAACCAACTTGTACACTCATCTTTTCTAACAAGTCATGAAAATCTTTTCTAAATTTAGGTGGCATAATTTTTGTAGTATAATCTTTAAATTTATGACCATCTTTTAACATAAAGAACAACACAAAAGGTGTAGTCCCAATAACAATACCGATATTCGCGACTGCTTCAGCAAAAGTTGCAAGTTTAGATCCAAATCCATCTGAGTAATCTGAAACCATAGATGGTATCTTTTTCTGAGCAGATTCTAACCATTCGTTCACTTGTCCCATATAACCAGATAAAATTGTATTATTATTAAGTTTATCAAGGGATCGCGTAATTTTATGTAAATAATTAGGTGTATTTTTGATAAAACTTTCTATCTGTGATCCAATAATTGGAATAAGTAAATTAACTATTAATGTAATAATACCAACAATTGCAACATAAATAATTGTTATACCTAATAGTCTTGGAATACGATACCTCTCCATCATATTTACAATAGGATTGAATAAATAAAATAGTACTAATGAAACAATAATAGGTGCTGCTATTGTATTAAATACAATAATAAATGGTTGAAAGACATATGAAATTTTATCAAAGATAAAAATGACAATACCTAAAAGAACCAATGCAATTAAAGCATAAATAAGGTCATTTCCGCCTAAAAACCTCATAAATCTAGACTCTGACAAACTAAAAAAATGGCTTTTCTTTCCATTTATTTCTTTTTCATTTTTCATTAAATTCACCACGCCTTAAAAATACATCTATTTACTTTTTAATTTTATTGTAAAAATAAGCTTAAAAACACAATATTTATCTTACCACAAATAACAATACTCTAATCATTAAAGTCACTTTTCTTATTAAAAGAATATTTTAAGATTTATTTACTACTAATTTGAACTTCAAAATGATTGATATGTAGTGTTAAATAAACTATTTCCGCTTCGAATACATACACACTAAATTCACGTTGAATCATTTTTAATATTTTATAAGCTGTATTAAAACTACGTGGATACATAGTTTTTATCATCGATATAAAATTCTCTTGTGCTTCTAAATACTCACCTTTAGTTAATCGATATATTAAAAATTGTATGTGCCTTATAAAACGCTGATATTGTATAGTTTGTTTATCAATTGAATGTTGTAAATCTGTTTCAATAATTGTAATACTCTTATTGATTAACTTGTTTATTACTGAAATATCATGAATTGATAATTTTTCAGAGTTAGATGCAATATGTAATGCGATGAATCCAATTTCATCTTCTGGAAAATGTACGTCTAAGGTTTTATTTAATTTATCGATTACCTTTCGAGCAACATTGTATGCATTACTATAAAGATGTTTTGTTTCAATCACAAATGGATTTGTAATCATTTGATGTTGCTTAAGTCTTTTATAGGCATAAATGATGTGATCTGTAAGTGCAACAACCAAATTTTTATCATCTGTAATTAGACCAGATTCATTGATAATATTAACTGAGTCTATCACCGCTTGAACAACATGATCTTCTCCGAGCTCCAAAAGTGTTTTGTAGTGTTCTTGTTGCTCTTGTTGTTCTAATTTATAAATTTTTTCTATCGAAGCATTCTCTTGAACTGTCATACCAACCTTTTTATTAAAACCAATACCTTTACCAATTAAAACAACCTCTTGATGATTTTTTGTGCATATGATGACATTATTATTGAGTGTTTTCGTTATTACATACTTGCTCATCATAATCACCTTTCTAATATCATTATTAAAATTATAATGCTTAATACCTAAATTGAAAAGGAATCTATTTTGAAAGTTTTTACTGCTATTTAGAGACTGAATTAATGACATCAATACTTTAAATCTTTCCAAAAATTAAAACGGCTTGATACGTCAAGGGATATGTATCAAGCCGTTATTTTATTAATTTATTCACTATTTTTTTGGTATTCTTGCATGTTGTCCCCAAGTCTCAATGCCAAATAAATTTATTTCCAAGTTTTCGGGTTTAAACACAGGTCTCTTACCTTCTTTACGTTGTCTTTGATAATCTTTCATCACTGCAAATGCTATATTCGACAAACCTATAATTGATATGATATTTACTATTGCCATAAGACCCATAAATAAATCGGCAGTACTCCATACTGTTTCTGTTTTAGCAACAGCACCTACAAATACTAAAAGTACTACAAAACATCTAAAAATAAATAATATCATCTTATTGTTAGATAAAAATTCGATATTGGATTGTCCATAGTAATAGTTACCTACAACAGATGAAAATGCAAATAAGGTAACTGCTACAGTTAGGAAAATACCTCCTGCTGAACCTAAATGTTCGTTCAACGCTGATTGCGTAACTGCTACACCTTGAGGCGCACTATCACCAAATTGTAAACCAGAATATAATAAAATCATAATTGCTGTAGCTGTACAAACAAGCATAGTGTCAAAGAATACACCTAATGATTGAATTAAACCTTGTTTAACGGGATGAGGCACAGCAGCTGTAGCAGCAGCATTAGGTGCAGATCCCATACCAGCTTCGTTTGAAAATAAACCACGTTTAATACCTTGAAGAATAGCTGCTCCTACAGCACCACCAGTAACCTGCTGAACTCCGAATGCACTTTTGATAATAGTGCCAATCATAGGTACAATTTGATCTATATTGAGTAATAAAATGATTAAAACCATACCTATATAAACAATAGCCATAATAGGCACAATAAGTGAAGATAGTGTAGCTATGCTACGAACACCACCAAAAATGATAATACCTGTAATAACTGCAAGTACTATTCCAGTAATTACAGGGCTAATATTGTATTGAGTATTTAATGATTCAGCAATTGTATTTGCTTGAACAGTATTAAATACAAAAGCAAATGTAACTGTAATTAAAATAGCAAATACAATTCCAAGCCATTTTTGGTTAAGTCCTTTTGTTATGTAATAGGCTGGTCCGCCACGGAACCCACCTTCTTTGTCATGTACCTTATAAACTTGCGCAAGTGTTGCTTCCATAAATGCACTAGCTGCACCAATAAAAGCAATAACCCACATCCAAAAGACTGCACCGGGACCACCAAGAACAATAGCAGTTGCAACACCGGCAATATTTCCAGTTCCTACTCTTGACCCAGCACTAATCGCAAAAGCTTGAAATGGTGAAATACCCTTCTCACCACTACTTAAAGTTTCTGGCTTTTCAGTTAATGCTCTAAACATCTCTGGTAACATTCTGAGTTGAATAAATTTAGAACTAATTGTAAAGAAAAAACCTGCTGTTAATAATAATCCAATAAGATATTGAGACCAAATTAAGTCATTCCCGACTTGAACAAATGTTTTAAACCAGCCAGGAATTAAGTTATCGAAATCTTGCAAAACGAATCCCTCTCATCCACTTAAATTTATCGTTTTAAATACACCAAGAGATTTATGCTTTAATTTCATTAACAAAGATTAAACATTCATATTAACAATAAATGTATATTATCACTTTGATAGTTCAAATTAGACATAAATCCCTTGGGCTCATTTTAGTTGCTATTATTAATTTTTATTTTATCATTTTATTTTGTGATTGCATATACTTTTACTCTAGAATCATACTTTCTACTTCTCCAAAATCATCAGTATCAATAATAAATGATCCATTCGTATATTGTTCAGATAAGTGTACATCATCGATTTTACCATATTCTTCATGATGTTGAGAGAATACAACATATTTCGTGTGATTTTCTTTAACTACTGCACCCGCCACAATCCGATGCGGTTTTTTCTTTAATTCTTTTAGTAAAGTGATTCCACGTTGTGCGCGTTTAGCTTCTTGAAGAACATTAAAATCAATACGCTTCATAGCACCACGTTGTGTAACCATTATTATGGAATCTGAATCGTTCACATCTTCTGTCATAACAACATAGTCTTCATCTTTAAGATTAATTGATTTAACACCAGCTGCTCTTAAGCCTGTATCCGATAATTCATTAGTTGAATAAGTTAATGACATGCCTTTATGCGTTAGAACAGTAATTAACTGATCAGTCTCTAATCGAACGACATTAATAAGTTTATCATTGTCTTTAACCTTCATATTTATGAGTGGTTTATTAAAACGAGTAGTTTTAAATTGTGAAGCGCTACTTTTCTTAATCATGCCGTTTTTAGTAGCCATAATATAAAAGGCTCCATTTTTAAAATCTTTTTCGTTGTATACATTTACTACTTCTTCATCTTCATCTATTGGCACAATTTGTGATATGTGTTGACCAAGCTCTTTCCAACGGATATCGGCTAATTTATGAACAGGTATAAACAAATATCTACCTTTATTTGTAAATACAAGAACAGTATCTTGAGTATTCACGGCTTCATGTTTTAATAAGCGGTCACCGTCCTTCAAACCGATTTCAGTCACACCGCTTGCGTTAAAACTACGTGTAGATGTACGTTTTATATAGCCATGTTGTGTCAAACTTAAAATCACTTCTTCACTAGGCACCATAACTTCTTTATCAATTTTGATTTCGGAAATTTCAGCTTCGATTGTAGATAGTCGATCCACTTTAAATTTCTTTTTAATTTCATTTAGTTCATCTTTAATTACTGCTAAAAGCGCCTCATGATTATCTAAGATATTTCTTAATTCTTTTATTAAAGCTTCTAACTCTTCATGTTCTTTTTTCAAAGCTTCAATGTCAGTATTTGTTAATCTATATAGCTGTAACATGACAATAGCTTCTGCTTGAGCTTCAGTAAAGCCATATTCTGCAACTAAATTATCTTTAGCATCTTTTTTATTTTTAGAATTACGTATCAATGCAATAACTTCATCAAGTATAGATAAAGCTTTCATTAATCCTTCCACAATATGCATACGTTTTTCAGCTTGCTCTAAGTCATAGCGCGTTCTATTTGTAACCACTTCAATTTGATGATTTAAATAACTTTCTATAATTTCACGTAATCCCATCAACTTAGGGCGGCCTTCACTAATAGCAACCATATTAAAATTATATGAAATTTGTAAATCCGAATTCTTATATAAATAGTTTTTGATTGATTCGCTATTAGCATCTTTTTTTAATTCGATTGCAATTCGTAATCCAGTTCTATCAGTCTCATCTCGAACTTCTACAATACCATCAACCTTTTTATCAGCACGTAATTCGTCGATTCTTTTAACTAAACTACTTTTATTCACTTCATAAGGAATTTCAGTCACAATTAATTGTTTACGTCCACTTCTTAAAGGTTCTTCATCTACTCGTGAACGCACGACAACCCTTCCTTTACCAGTCTCATATGCTTTTTTTATACCTTCTATTCCTTGAATGATACCACCTGTAGGAAAGTCAGGCCCTTTGATATATTTCATCAGCTGATTAATTGTAATATCAGGTTGATCGATATACTTCAATGTACCTTGTATCACTTCGGCAAGGTTATGTGGCGGGATATCAGTAGCATATCCTGAAGAAATCCCCGTAGATCCATTAATTAATAAATTAGGAAATCTCGCTGGTAATACCATTGGTTCCAAAGTTGTGTCATCATAGTTTGGAATAAATGATACTGTTTCCTTATTAATATCCCTTAATAGTTCTTCTGATAATTGACTAAGTTTAGCTTCTGTGTAACGCATAGCAGCTGGAGGATCGTTATCGATACTACCATTATTCCCATGCATTTCAATTAGAACATGACGTAACTTCCAATCTTGACTTAAGCGCACCATAGCATCATATACTGAAGAGTCTCCATGAGGATGATACTGACCTATAACATCACCGACAGTTTTCGCACTTTTACGGAAATTTTTATCATACGTATTCCCACTAGAATACATTGCGAATAGTATACGTCGTTGTACTGGTTTTAAACCATCACGTACATCAGGTAATGCACGTTCTTGAATGATATATTTACTATAACGTCCAAATCGGTCACCAATAACATCTTCAAGTGACAAATCTTGAATTATCTCACTCAATTCGTTTCCTCCTCAATATATTTTTCATTCTCTAGTATTTGGACTTCTTTATTATCCAAAATACTTTGATCTTCTTGCATACCAAATTCAACGTGTTTTTCAATCCACTCTCTTCTTGGGGCAACCTTATCCCCCATCAAAGTAGTGACACGTTTTGATGAACGAACTTCATCTTCAACTTGAACTCTAATTAATGTTCGAGTTTCTGGATTCATGGTAGTTTCCCATAATTGTTCTGGATTCATTTCACCAAGACCTTTATAACGCTGTAATGTGAAACCTTTTCCTAATTGTTTTTGTAAATTTTCTAATTCTTCATCAGTCCAAGCGTACTCAACTTTTTTATTCTTACCTTTACCTTTTTCTAATTTGTATAAAGGCGGTAACGCAATAAAGACACGTCCAGCTTGAACAAGTGGTTTCATATATTTAAAGAAAAATGTAAGCAATAATACTTGAATATGTGCACCATCCGTATCAGCATCTGTCATGATAATAATTCTGTTGTAATTACTATCTTCAATTTTAAAGTCAGTACCAACACCAGCACCAATAGTATGAATAATCGTATTAATTTCTTCATTTTTAAAAATATCCTCTAAACGTGCCTTTTCTGTATTAATCACCTTTCCACGAAGAGGTAAAATAGCTTGGAATTTACGGTCGCGTCCTAATTTTGCAGAACCTCCCGCTGAATCACCCTCAACTAAATATAACTCGTTTTTATCAGTATTTTTACTTTGCGCAGGAGTTAACTTACCTGATAGCAATGTATCTTTACGTTTATTTTTCTTTCCGGAGCGTGCATCTTCTCTAGCTTTACGAGCAGCCTCGCGTGCTTGTTGAGCTTTAATTGCTTTTTTAACTAATGATTTAGATAATTGGCCCTTTTCTTCTAAGTAATATGGTAATTTCTCTGAAACAACAGAGTCTACAGCACTCCTTGCTTCTGAAGTGCCAAGTTTTGATTTCGTTTGCCCTTCAAATTGAAGAAGTTCTTCTGGTATACGTACTGAAATAATCGCTGTTAAACCTTCACGAATATCATTACCGTCTAAATTTTTATCTTTATCTTTCAGTTCGTTTATACGACGTGCATATTCATTAAAAACACGAGTCATCGCTGTTTTGAAACCAACTTCATGAGTACCTCCATCCTTTGTACGAACATTATTTACAAAACTTAATATGCTCTCAGAGTACTGATCATTATATTGGAATGCTACGTCTACCTCTATTCCATTGGAATGCCCTGCAAATGTAGTAACATCATGTAATACTTCTTTACCTTCATTGACATAACTAACAAATTCTTTAATTCCTTCTTCGTAATGGTAGATTTCTTCTCGTTCTTTTCCACTACGTAAATCAGTAAGTGTAATTTTTAAATCTTTAAGTAAAAATGCAGATTCTTGTAAACGCTCACTTAAAATATCAAAATTAAAAGTCGTCGTTGACTTAAATATTTCTGAGTCTGGTTTAAATGTAACTTTAGTACCTGTTTTTTTTGTTTTTCCAGTTTTTACTAAGCCTGTCGCTGGAATACCACCATTTTTGAAATTTTGGGTGTAGATATTACCATCTCTATGAATTTCAACTTCAAGCCATTCACTAAGGGCATTTACAACAGAAGCACCTACCCCATGGAGACCTCCAGATGTTTTATAACCCCCTTGTCCAAACTTACCTCCAGCATGTAAAACAGTAAATATAACTTCTGCAGTAGGTTTGCCAGACGCATGTATACCTGTTGGCATACCTCGACCATTATCTTCTATAGAAATACTACCATCCTGATTAATTGTTACTGTAATTGCATCACCATAACCATTTAATACTTCATCGACGGAGTTATCGACAACTTCATATACAAGATGATGTAATCCTCGTTTATCAGTTGATCCAATGTACATACCAGGTCTCTTTCTAACAGCTTCTAGTCCTTCAAGTACCTGAATTGAATCATCTGAATAATTATTTTGTTTATTCATTGCCAATGATTTCGCCCTCCTACAAACGTACGTTCGTTATTAAAACTATACAATAGTTATTCTTATATAAATTCACCTAAATTGCAAGTGTCATTTAAATTACTAAGTTGTTTGAGTAACTTTATTGAATTAAATTAAATTAACAATGTTCTAATTAATATTGAGTGTGGTAGAATGAAGCTAAGTTTCTAAAGGATGTGTAAGTTTTTATGATGATCATCGTCATGTTAATCTTGAGTTATCTGATTGGTGCATTCCCAAGTGGGTTAATTATTGGTAAATTATTTTTTAAAAAAGATATAAGACAATACGGTAGTGGAAATACTGGAGCAACTAACAGTTTTCGTGTTCTTGGAAGACCAGCCGGATTTATAGTTACGTTTTTAGATATTTTCAAGGGATTTATTACAGTCTTTTTTCCACTATGGTTCCCAGTTCATGCGGATGGTGTTATAAGCACCTTCTTTACAAATGGTTTAATAGTAGGATTGTTTGCAATACTCGGTCACGTGTATCCAATATATCTGAAATTTAATGGCGGAAAAGCAGTAGCTACCAGTGCAGGAGTTGTATTAGGTGTCAATCCTATTTTACTTCTTATATTGGCAATTATCTTTTTTAGTGTATTAAAAATCTTTAAATATGTTTCTTTATCAAGTATCATTGCAGCAATTAGTTGTGTGATTGGTTCAATTATCATTCATGATTATATTTTACTTGCTGTTAGCGGAATTGTTTCAATCATATTAATCATTCGACACAAATCTAATATAGTTAGAATTTTTAAAGGTGAAGAACCTAAAATTAAATGGATGTAACTCAAATTTCTAATTGTTTAGAGCCTGGGACTTCAAATCAATGTTCCAGGCATTATTAATATATTAGCGATTAATAACTTAATGGCCAAAATAAAATAAAAACTTAAAATTTTGAAAAGATTCATTATTTTCTATGAATTTATATTTACTCGATTACAATAAAAGAGCATATCAAATGTATTATGCTATCATGCCTTTAAAATTTAGATAAATAAAAATTAAAAAAAGTAAGGTGATAACACTATGAATATAAAATTAACTCAAAAGGCAGTAGAATGGTTTAAAAACGAATTGGATTTACCTATAAGCAATAAAGTTTTTCAGTTTTATGTAAAATATGGAGGAGAATTCCAATTAAAACAAGGATTTAGTCCAGCGTTCACCGTAGAAAATAAAGATGCTATTGAAATAGGTTTTGAACAAACATTCTTCGAAATAAATGTCGTTATTGCGGAAAAAGATTTATGGTATTTTCAAGATGAAACACTAACAGTAGATGCAATCGATCATGAAGATGAGATCATCTACAAACGAAATTAATATAATTATACATATAAAAAAAGAAGCGATAAACCACTTCGCTTCTTTTTATAAATGATCAGTGCCAAACGTAACCTCAGCATCTTTACCTTCTTTATTTAACTGGTTAACCTTACTATAAGTCTCATGCCACTCAGGAAAATATCTATCCAGGCGTATGGGTTTAAATGTATCTGCTTTAATACAGATAAGCTCTGTTGAACCAGTCGTAGCTAATTCTCCATTTTCATTATAAACCTCATAACAATACGTTGAACGTAATCTAGAATATTTTTCTACCCATGTTTTTACTGTAACCTTTTCAGGATAGTAAATTGATTTTTTATATTGCACTTTTAAATCTACAACTGGTGAAATAACACCTTGTTCTTCCATAGAGGCATAACTGAAGCCAAGTTTTCTTATATAGTCAGTTCTCGCAACTTCAAACCATGTTGCGTAGTTACCGTGATAGATAACCCCCATTTTATCCGTTTCTTGATATCTTGCTTCAATTTCAGTCAAACTGTATATCATTGGAGTAATCCTTCTTTCAACTTTAACTTATTCTTTCAATTAAGGATAACATAAAGCAGTCATACCAACACAATAGTTAGCATGACTGCTTTGAATTAATAATGAGTCAAAATTATATTAAATTACTGCGAGAGTTTATTTCTTAATACCATTTGTAAAATACCACCATGACGATAATAGTCTAATTCTACTAGTGAATCAAAACGTACAATAGCTTTGAAATTAATGATTTCACCATTTTCTTTTTTAGCAGTCACATTTACAAGATCATGTGGTTGTACATCTTCATTAATGTCTACAGATATTTCTTCTTTACCATCAAGACCTAGTGTTTCTGCAGATTCTCCTTGTTGGAATTGAAGCGGTAATACCCCCATCATAACTAAGTTAGAGCGATGAATACGTTCATAACTTTGTGCTATGACAGTTTTAACTCCTAATAAATTCGTACCTTTTGCAGCCCAGTCACGAGAAGATCCCATTCCATAGTCATTACCAGCTAAGACAACTAAGCCAGTTCCATCTTCTTTATATTTCATTGCTGCATCATATATAGGCATTATTTCTCCGGTAGGCCAATATGTTGTAAATCCACCTTCAGTACCTGGAGCAAGTTGGTTTTTGATACGAATATTGGCAAATGTACCACGTACCATTACTTCGTGGTTACCACGACGGGAACCATAAGAGTTAAAGTTGCGAATTGCAACATCATGATCTAATAAATATTTACCTGCTGGTGTATCTTTGCCGATAGCACCTGCTGGAGAAATATGGTCTGTTGTAACAGAATCACCAAATTTACCCATAACTCTCAAACTTTTAAGCGGTTCAATTTTACCCGGCTCTTTAGATAATCCTTGGAAAAATGTTGGATTTTGAATATATGTTGAATTAGGATCAAAATCATATAATGGTTCATCGGTTACATCTATTTCATTCCACATTTCATTGTTATGATATACATTTTTATATTCTTCTAAGAATAGTTCAGGTGTAACAACTTTATCTACAGTATCAGAAACTTCTTGTATTGAAGGCCAAATGTCTTGTAAGTATACATCTTTACCATCTTTGCCTTTACCAATTGGTTCATTTTGTAAATCAATATCTACTGTACCAGCAAGCGCATAAGCTACAACAAGTTGTGGTGATGCTAAATAGTTTGCTTTCACTAATGGGTGGATTCGACCTTCAAAATTACGATTACCTGATAAGACTGAAGTTACTAATAAATCTTCATCTGCAACCGCCTTTTCAATTTCAGGCAATAGTGGCCCTGAGTTACCAATACATGTAGTACAACCATAACCAACAAGGTTGAAACCTAAATCATCTAAATATTGTTGTAATCCAGAATCTCTTAAATACCCTGTAACAACTTTTGAACCTGGAGCAAGTGACGTCTTAACGAACTCTGGTACTTTCAATCCTTTTTCTACAGCTTTTTTAGCAACTAAACCAGCACCTAACATAACATATGGATTAGAAGTGTTGGTACATGAGGTAATAGCAGCAATTGCGATATCTCCTGTTTTCATTGTAGCTTTAGATCCATCATTAAAATTAATTTCTGCTTTTTTATCAAATTCACTTTGATCAAGTCCATGACCTTGATTACCAGCAGGAGCTGTTACTGATTTTTCAAATTCTTTTTTCATATCACTTAAGAAAATTAAATCTTGTGGACGCTTTGGACCAGAAAGTGATGCCTCTACTGTAGATAAGTCTAAATCAATAACATCTGTATATTCAGGGTCCTCTTTTTCAACATCAAAGAACATATGGTTTTGTTGTAAATATTCTTTAACCAATTCAATATGTTTTTCGTCACGGCCAGTAAGTTTCATGTATTTCAATGATTCTTCATCTACTGGGAAGAAACCACACGTTGCACCATATTCTGGGGCCATGTTAGCAATTGTAGCTCTGTCTGCTAATGGTAAATGTTGAACACCTGGACCAAAGAATTCAACAAATTTTCCAACCACACCTTTTTTACGTAATTCTTCAGTCACACGTAAAGCCAAATCGGTAGCTGTTGAACCTTGTGGTAAAGAGTGAGTTAAACGCACTCCGATAACTTCAGGAATTGGGAAATATGACGGTTGTCCTAACATACCTGCTTCGGCTTCGATACCACCAACGCCCCAACCTAGAACACCAATACCATTTATCATTGTAGTATGTGAATCTGTACCAACTAAAGTGTCAGGAAATGCTGTTTTTTCACCATCAACATCTCTTACATGTACAACATTTGCTAAATACTCTAAGTTTACTTGATGGACAATACCTGTAGCAGGAGGTACTGCATTATAGTTATCAAAAGCTTTTGTTGCCCAGTTTAAGAATTGATAACGTTCATAGTTACGTTCAAATTCTAATTTCATATTACGTTCTAATGCTTCTGGATTAGCGTAACTATCAACTTGAACAGAATGGTCGATAACTAAATCCACAGGTACTTCTGGGTTGATTTTATTAATATCCCCACCAACATCATTCATAGCTTTACGCAATGAAGCCAAATCTACTACTGCTGGCACACCTGTAAAGTCTTGTAAAATAACACGAGAAGGTTTGAATGGAACTTCACCTTCGTTACCTTCATTACCGAATTCACTTAATGCTTTGATATGATCATCAGTTATAACAAAATCATCCTCTTGTCGTAACACAGATTCTAACAATACGCGAATTGAATATGGTAATTTAGAAATTTTAGTTAGCCCTTTTTCTTCTAATGTTTGTAAGTCATAGTAAGTATATGATTGACCATTTAATTCGAATTGTTTCTTTGCTTGTTCTTTAATATTAGAAGCCATTTTATATCCCCCTTGATATTTATATATATTTATATGCCGTTAATTAAATTGTATTATTATATGTTTATCAAAACAACTATGTACCTTTAGAAAACGCTTTATTTTCATTTCGCTTTTGTAATCAGTTTATATAAGAAAAACTTATCGTAAGATATTAGCGCAATAAGTAAATGTTATTAATTGAGAATGGTTATCAATAATGAACATCATTTTAAATATCAAACTACTATTCGGTTTCTTCATACAAATTGAATGACCACAAACTTATAAGCGTATGCGCTCAAAAATGAAATGATATCAATTTGATACTGTATCTATCAGCAGATATAATAATAAAATTTTAGTAGTGAGATATTAGTGATTTTTATAAAAAAACCTGAGACAATTTTGTTTGTCTCAGGTTTATAAAGCAATTACACTTTATTCTTCTTTTTCTTTATTTCTTCTAACTTCTCTTTTTTCTAGAATATCTGTTTCATAATCTTCTTGTTGATATTTAACATATTCTTGTAAACGATGTTTATTTGGCGTAAGTGTTAATCCAAGGAATTTACGTTCCTTATTTGCATCTTTGTAGAAACTTATCATCATCATTATGACGACGAATGAGAATGGGAAAGCACTTATAATGGCAGCACTTTGAATAGCATTCAAGGCTTTAGAGCCATCTCCTCCACCAGCTAATAATAGTACAAAGGCAATAAGTGCTTGCGCAACTCCCCAAGTTACTTTAACTAGACTACTTGGATTTAATGATCCAAATGTAGTTTGCATACCTAATACGAATGTTGCTGAGTCAGCTGAAGTAACAAAGAAAGAAGCAATAAGCAATAATGCAATGATAGATAAAACAATACCTAACGGAATATGGTTGAATACACCAAACAACTGCGTTTCAGGTGACATTTTAAAGAGATCCGAATGTTTTTTACCAGTTTCAATTCCTAATACGCCGAAAACACTGAACCATATAAAACTAACAAGTGCCGGTACTAATAAAACACCTGAAATAAATTCCCTTATAGAACGACCTTTAGATACACGTGCGATGAATACACCAACGAATGGACTCCAACTTAGCCACCAACCCCAATAGTATAATGTCCACGTTGACATCCATTCACGCTTTTGACCGTTTAACGCAGCGGTATCAAAACTGTTAAATAAGAATGAATTTAATAAACTACCTGTAGAACTTGTCATCATATTTAAGATTAAAACAGTTGGTCCAACAATTAATGTAACAATCATTAATACCGTACCAAGACCTATATTTAAATTACTTAAATATTGAATTCCCTTGCTTAAACCTGACCAAGCACTAGCAATAAATAAAATTGTTACAATAACAATAATAATACCTTGAACAAAAGTGTTGTTCGGCACGTCAAATAAATAATGTAAGCCACCATTAATTTGAAGCGCGCCCATACCTAGAGATACAGCTACACCAACTAATGTAGCAAAAACAGATAATACATCAATTAAAGTACCTATTGGTCCTTCAACTTTATCTCCCAATAATGGACGTAAAGTTCTAGAAATTAATCCAGGTTCTCCTTTACGGAATTGAGAATAAGCTAAGGCTAAAGCTACCACACCATAAATTGCCCATGCGTGGAATCCCCAATGGAAAAATGTAGATCTTAAAGACTCAGTGTATGCTTTTGTCGTTTCAGGATCAGCTGTTGGTGGAGCTGCAAAATGTGCCATAGGTTCAGCTGCACCATAGAATACTAAACCAATACCCATACCAGCACTGAATAGCATTGCGAACCAAGAAATTGTATTAAATTCTGGTTTGTCATTAGGTTTCCCTAATTTAAGTTTCCCAATTGGACTGAATATCAAGAAAATACAGAAGAATACAATTACTGTTGTTAAAATAAGGTAATACCAACCCAAATTATTAGTAATCCACATCTTAGCTGTATTAGTAACGCTATCGAATTTCTCAGGCCAAACAGCACCGATAATCACTACTATAGCTGCAATAATTGAACTATAGATGAAAACCGAAGAAAACTTTTTATTTTTCTTCTCTTGTGAAGAAGAATTCATAATTAATTACTCCCTTCATTCGAATATTTAATTTTTCAAGTCAGTAAAATCAAAAAATTAAATTTTATTTTAAAATTTTTAACTTTACCAATACACTTTAATAGATTAACAAAGGTCTTCAACATTATCAAATTTACATAATTATAGTATTTGCTAAAATATTTATATATTGTATAATCAGAAATATATTTTAAAAGAAGGGATATGCTTTATGTTAAAAGAATTTAAAGAGTTTGCACTCAAAGGCAATGTTTTAGACTTAGCTATTGCTGTAGTTATGGGGGCAGCGTTTAATAAAATAGTTACATCCCTAGTCCAATACATTATCATGCCATTAATTGGTAAATTATTTGGTTCAGTTGATTTTGCTGAAGATTGGTCTTTTTGGGGTATCAAGTATGGACTTTTCATACAATCAATAATTGACTTCATTATAATTGCTTTTGCTTTATTTATCTTTGTTAAGATAGCTAATACAGTTATGAAAAAAGAAGAGAAAGAAGAAGAAGTGGAAGAAAATACTGTTTTATTAACAGAAATTAGAGACTTGCTTAAAAAATAATCAAATCACTATATTCAATTATAGAGACTTAAAGAAATTATGCATGTTTTTATTAAAGTATTGAAAAATCAATAGCTTTAAATTAGAGCATGTCACAAAATCTTAAGTCTCTATTTTTTTAATTTTTTCTAAATTGTGTATGACTTTCGTATTGATTGCTTGTCACTTCTAAAATCAAAGGAATGCGTTGCTTAAGCTCGCTTACATGTGAGATTATACCAACCATGCGCCCAGATGATTTTAAATTAATTAATGTATCTATCGCAGTTTCAAGTGTTTCTTGATCTAAAGTGCCAAATCCTTCATCTATAAACATAGAATCTAAAGTGATTCCACCTGATTCTTGCTGTACGACTTCACTTAATCCTAAAGCTAAAGCCAGTGATGCTTGAAATGTTTCTCCTCCTGAAAGTGAACTTATGTGTCTCGATTTATTTGAATGAAAATCAAACACGTCAATTTCCAATCCACTTAATCCTAAGGAAATGGCCTCTCTTCTAATCAGTTGATATCTATTACCACTCATAAATGAAAGTCGTTGATTCGCTTGAAAAATTATTTTTTCCAAGTAATAAATTAAAACATAATTTTCTAGTGTTAATTTATAATCATTTTTACCTGCTAATATTTCTGATAGCAAGAAAATTTCTTTTTGCACTTTTAATTCATCATCGAGGATCTGAATTATATTTTTTATGTTATTAAATTTGTTAGAGTTATTATCTATTTTATAGCTAATCGTAGCTATCTGTGAATTCGTTTCATCTAGTTTCAAGTTTGTTTTTTCTATAGATTGTCGTAAATCTTCTAAATTTAATAATTTTTTTCCTTTAACTAATTCATTGAGTCTGTTAATCTCTATTTCAAAACTTTGATAGTTCTTATTATAAATACTAATTTCTCTTTCTATTTCATCTTTTTGGGCACTTAAATCTGCAGCGCTTTTGACTTGATCATAAGACTCAAAACCAAGTTGTTGCATTTCTTTTTCCATTTTTAATTCTAAATTATTTATTTCTTTACTTGTTTGAGTTAAATTCTCAGTTAAATGTTTTTGATCATTCATTTCTATCTTTAACTTATTATTTAACTCGTTCAATTTATTTTTAGTTTTTTCTTTATCATACTCATAGTTCTCAACTTGTTTTTTAGCATGAGAATAATAAGCTTCAAAATCCTTTACTGATGAAAATTGTGAATGTCGTTCAAAATCATTAATTTGAATTTCCAGTTTTTCTTTTTGCGTGTTCTTTCTACTCAAATCTAAATCAAACTGATGTATTTTATTAACTATTTCTTTTTCTTGTTTCTCAAAATTTTCTACTAACTTATTTATGCTTTGTTGTTCATCTTTTAGTTGTTTCAAATGATTAAGTTGTTTTTGAAGCTCACTAATATCCTTCTTTTCTTGTTTCTCAAAATTTAATTCTTTTTCTCTATGATTTAATTCCTCAATTCGAGTTTCTATTTTGATTATTTCATCACGAATTTTTACCTTCTTACTTTCAAACTGTTTTATTTTATTATTTTTTTGAGCAATTGATTCAAAATCAATATGTTCTCCCAATGAATGTATTTCATTACCACAAATTGGACAAGTATCCCCTACTGACAAAGCGGACTTTATTTCATTTACAAAATCCTTTTTGTCATTCAAATCAATTAAAGTCGCATCTATATTAATTATTGATGATTCAATTTCATTTAACTGTTCTTTCTTCTCATTTAATTTACTAAGATAAGATGATTTATCTTGTTGTAATTTATCAAATAATTTCTCATCCTTTTTTTGTCTTTCATATTCATCTATAATCTTTTTCAGGTTATAAATCTCTTCAGTGTAATGTTCAATAATTGCAAAATCTTTGTTTTTATCGTTCAATTCTTTCGTCAATTTTTCTTTTTTGGTTATTAAATCATTATATTCACTGTATAATCTTTTTATTTCTTCTTCAATTACCGGTTTTTGTTGATAACTACTAATAATCATATCTAATTGATTAAAGAAAACTTGGTTTTTTTCTAGATACTGATTAAATTGAGTTATTTCATTTTCTCGTGTTGATAAATGGTCGAGTTGTTTTTGAAAATCTTTAATTTCATTGCAATAGTTTGTTTCATTTAATTTTGATTGCTCATGAAGTGACTCTAATTCAGCTTTACCTTTTTTTAAACTTTGCAGCCTAGTAAAATAGGTGATTAATACTTTAGATTCCTGAATCATTTTTAATTCTTGATTCAATTTATCAATATAGTTTTGTTCTTTTTTTAATTCGTCAAATTTGATTGTTTCCGCTTTTAATTTTTTAGTATTCTCACTTAATTCAACATTCACTTTATATTTATGATTTAAATCATCTAATTCTTTAGTTATTTTAATCTTAGCATCTTCAAATGACTTGAGAATTTTGTATCCATAATCATTAAATTGTGGGAATTTTTCAATCATTTTATCTGTCTGAGAACTCTCTAATTCTTTATATAAGGCCAATTCATCATTATTAAATGTATCTATATCATTCCATAAATTTTCAATTTGAGTGTATCTATTTTCAATTTGTACTTTTTCTTGCTTTACATTTTCTACAAGTAGATGTCTAATCTCATCAAATCGCTCACTATTAAAAAGTGTTCTAAGAATCGATTGTTTATCTTTACTATTTGACTGAAGAAACTTTTTAAATTCTCCTTGAGGCAAAATAAATAATTGACGAAATTGTTCAGCATTAACGCCTAATAATTGTACAATAAATTGATTACCTTGATTCACTTTACTTTCTCTTAATTCAAATTGATTATCAACTAATTCATATATATTTAACTTGGCTTGTGTTTTAGTTATATTCCCCTCTTTAATAAAAGGTGCTTCTCTATGAATTTTAAAGGTTTGATTATTAACTTTAAATTGATAAATTACTGACATTGGCGATTTACCATCTGCAAAATGACTTCTCAAATCTCCTTCTTTTCTAGTTTTGGTCGAAGCCATACCGTATAAAGCGTATACTATAGCATCAAATATCATTGTTTTACCAGATCCAGTTTTACCACTAATTAGAAAGAGTTGATCAGTTTCAACTTGCTCAAAATCAATAGTTTCTTTAATAAAAGGGCCAAAGTTCTCCATAACTATATGTAAAGGCTTCAAATCTTATCCCTCCCTATCCAATATAAAACTTAACAAGTGCTTTATTTTGTCTGATTGAAATTGACTCAGATGTTGATCCGTCATATTTTCATAAAAATTTTCTATAATTGTCTGATCATCTTGCTTTTTGATTTCGACATGGCTAAAATTCTCACTATGCTCAAATACTACATTCGATAGCGCTAATATATTGGGATAAATTTGTTTCAGTTTCATCATTGGATCAGTAACATGAGAAACATTCGTTAACTTAAAATGAAAATAATTATTTTTATTTTTTACTTTTATTCTTTCTTGAATAATATCTTCATAATCACCTTCAATAACTTCTAATTCTCTTAGAGGTTTTAAAGGAACAAAAGTTTCATTTAATATTTGATTATTTTCAATATCAAGAACTCTATATCCTTTAGATTGAGTTACTTCAGAGAAAGAGTATTGCAATATCGAACCGCTATATTTGATAAAAGAGTTATTTATACTAAATGGATGATGTAGGTGCCCAAGCATTACATAATCAAATAACCGAAAAGAATGCATATCAACTGATTCTACTGTTCCAATAGTTAATGGTCTTTCCGAATCTGAAGTTTTACCGCCCTCTATAGTTAAATGACCAATTAGTATATTTACCTTATTATTATCTATGGAACTAGACATTTGCTCTAAGCATTCGTTTAATGCTTGTTGATATGTTTCTATTTGCTTATCCTTAAAATAATTTTGCACTTCACTCACAGTTGCGAAAGGTAAAGTGAAAAATTGAACACCACTCAATTCTATTGGATCATCAATATTTTCTAGTTGAGTTCTTATGTAAAGTTGATTATTCTCAAACCACTTAGCGCCATAATTCAATCTTTCCCTACCATCATGGTTACCGCTTATCATGATTATTGGAATTTCAAGTTCTATATTTAAGTATTCAATAGTCTCTTCTAGTAAACCTATCGCTTCTTTACTTGGATATGAGGTGTCATACAAATCACCTGCAATGACTATTAAATCTGGTTGTTCCTTCTCCATATGTTGTTTAAATTGAGTTAAAATATATTTTTGGTCTTCAAGCAATTGCTTTCCATTTAAAATTTTACCCAGATGCCAATCAGCGGTATGTACAATTTTCATAATTACCCTCCTGATAAGAACGTTTGTTCGTTTCAATTCTATATGCTTTTTTTACCTTTTTCAAGTAAAAAACCACCTATCAAAATAATGATAAGTGGTTAAACATATTACTTAATAAGATTCTTTTGCAATTTTTTATATTTATAAAGCATTGCACATCTCCAAGGTACTATCATACAAAATGCGAGTAAAAAAAACATACCAGCAATTTCACCTGGATCAATTTCGCTACTTATAAATATTTTAATAACTGTTCTTATTATTAATAATGATATTAAAATAATTGGAAATGCTTTAGACCGTTTCATATAAATATTATCATCTTTAACTTCAAATCTAGAAGTCCAGATTAAAACAGTAGAAAACAAAACACCTAATATCAAAGATTCTAACATTTCCATACCAGTTAATCTAAAATATGGTACCACATACATCAGTGCACCGGTAGCCATGAAAAATGGTGGTAAGATAATTTTCTTTTCATTGACTGGAAACTGTTGTGCTTTCATTCTTATCACTATAACGACAGCACCCATTAGAAATGCAAACACAATGGAAAAGACTAAATAAGCCAAATTGACACCCTCTTTTGACATAAACTTATTCGCTTAAATAATCATTTGATAGTATATCACTATCACTATAAAATTGACACTTTAAATGTTCAAGTTTTAACATTTTAATACATATATAGTATTTAATTCATTACTAGAACATAAAATTAATATATTAATAATAAGTAAAAAAAGAGCGCTACAGTTATTTTGATAAGTTTCTGTAACACTCATTAATATAATGTCTATGAACCTTACATTTTTTGATTCATATTTTTATTCATCATTGTCATCATTTGATTGATTTTCTTTTGAGATGGTTTTTGTCCCATTTGCATCATCATCATACGTAGCATTTCCTCATTGATAGGTGGATTTTTCTTTAAGTAATCTTTCATATATTTTCTAGCTAATAAGAAACCACCAATTAAACCTGCAATAAGTGCTATAACGATCAGAATAATTGCTACCCAAATTGCCATTGTTTCACCCGCTTTCTGTATCCTTATGAATTTTACTAAATTCGTTCTGTTATTTCAAGACATTCTTGAATAATAACGATTAGTATTCCATTTATTATCATAACAAAGCCAAAGATATTATTAAATTCTATTTTAATATCTAAAAGGTTACTAACCAATTTTGATGGTTAGTAACCTAAAAAGTTCAACTAAATCATTGTCTAAATTTATAATGAACGGACTTGTTTTAAAATATTTTCTTTAGTGAATCCATACTTTTCAACTACTAAATCTCCAGGAGCACTAGCACCAAAACTATCTATACCAATAACTTTACCTTCAATACCAACATATTTATGCCAACCGAGTGGTGATGCCATTTCGATAGCTATACGTTTAGTAACATCAGAAGGTAAAATTGATTCTTTATATTCAGAAGATTGTTGTTCAAATGCGTACCAGTTTGGCATAGAAATAACTCGTACACCTTTACCTTGTTGCTCTAATTCTTTTGCAGCTTCTACAGCTAAATTAACTTCTGATCCTGATGCCAATAATAAATATTCAAGTTGTTGTTCTGTTTCAAAAACAATATACGCACCTTTTCTCACACCATTTTCAACTGTTTGTTTATCAACATCCAAAGTTGGTAAATTTTGACGAGTTAACACTAATGATGTTGGCGTTTGTTCTGATTCAAGTGCAACTTCCCAAGCTACACGTGTTTCATTACCATCAGCTGGACGAATAACATTCATATTAGGAATGGCACGAAGACCTGCTAATTGTTCTATAGGTTCGTGTGTGGGTCCATCTTCACCTACAGCAATTGAATCATGAGTAAAGATGAATGTTGAATTGAGCCCCATGATTGATGATAATCGTAAAGCTGGTTTTAGATAATCACTGAATACAAAGAATGTTGCTGCATACGGATGAAGTCCACCATGTGCTGCCATACCATTTACTGCTGCTCCCATTGCAAATTCACGTACACCAAACCATACGTTTTTACCTTCTGGAGTATCTTTATTATAATCTTTAGCTTCTTTAACGTTAGATTTATTTGAACCTGCTAAGTCTGCTGATCCACCAAAGAAGGAAGGAACAAATTCACTTAATTTTTGAATTATTTCTCCTGAATCAGCTCTAGAAGCACCACTGTGATTTAAATCATATTCTGGTAAGGCATTAGCGTAATGATTTGGTAACTTACCACTCATTGTTAATTTAAATTCCTCAGCTAATTCTGGATAGGCTTCACTATAATTTTTAAGCATATTATTCCAAGCCTCTTCATTTTCATTTGCACGTTTTAACATTGTTGATTTAAATATTTCGTATACATCTTCAGGAACATTAAAACGTTTTTCAGGATCTAATCCATATTCTTTAAATGTAAGTGCACGTTCTTCATCACCAAGTGGGGCACCATGAACTCCATTTGAACCAGCTTTATTAGGAGAACCAAAACCAATAATAGTTTTAACTTCGATAATAGTAGGTCCTTGTTGTGATTTAGCTTGAGTGATTGCATTATCAATCTCATCTAAATCGTTACCATTTTCAACTAGAATATAGTTCCAACCATAGGCTTCAAAACGCTGTTTTGTGTCTTCAGAAAATGATTTATCTAAATCTCCATCTAAAGATATATCATTTGAATCATAAAGGACAATTAATTTATCTAACTGATTATGACCTGCAAAAGATGCAGCTTCATGTGAGATACCTTCCATTAAGTCACCATCTGACGCTAGTACATAAGTGTAATGATCAACTATATTAAATTGGTCCCTATTAAATTTACCTGCTAAATGACTTTCTGCTAACGCCATCCCTACAGACATGGCAAAACCTTGACCTAATGGACCAGTAGTAACTTCTACGCCATCAGTATGTCTATATTCTGGATGTCCAGGCGTCTTCGAACCCCATTGTCTAAATTGTTTAAGTTCTTCAAGTTCTAAACTACCAGAGACATGTAATAAGCTATACAATAAAGCCGAACCATGACCTGCTGATAGAATAAATCTATCTCTATTAAAAAAATCTTTAGATTGAGGGTTAAAATTAAGGTGGCGCGTCCATAAAGTATACGCCATAGGTGCCGCTCCCATAGGTAATCCAGGGTGTCCTGAATTTGCTTTTTCGATTGCATCAATGCTTAAAGCACGTATCGTATCTATAGCTAATTGATCTTTTTCATTAAACATCGTTGTGTCTTCCCTTCTACAATTAATATCTATTTTTAATTATAACTTATTTTATTTTAAAATGATAAAGAAAAATCAGATAAATTAGATCTAAGGATATAACTGGATTCAAACTATATACCTAGTTTAACTCCCTAAAAGTTAATTAAAAATAAATTATTTCTAAGTAAATCATCAATGACTACGAAAATTTTCAACTTATATATCAATGATGAGTCGAACTCTATTGTTTTATTTATTGTGATTCTCTTCTTGTATCTTTTTTAACTTTTCAGGTGTCACATCATTTCCTTCAGGATCAATGACCTTAGTATTTTCTATCTGTTGTTTAAAACCTTTTCTAAATTCTTCTAAATACTGTTTTCTTAATTTAGTCTGTTCTTTAGCCTCTTCATTGGTTAAGCCCTGTTCTTTCTTTTTTCTGGCTAATTCATTTATTCTATCAATATTTAAATTTTCTTTACTCATTTGAAACCTCTTTCTTAATGCATAAAATTTTATTGTTATGATAATAATTAACAAATATTCTGTTAGTTTTAATGATACTTATTACTTGAGTAGAATATATCAAAAAAATAAGCATAACCAAATTGTTACGCTCATTTTACAGTAGATAATATGAAAATTAATTGACTAATGCGAACACAGACTGATCATTCTGTTCGCTATTTTGTTTGTCTTTATAGTTTTGAGTAGTTCCTTTTTGATTATGTTGATGAATCTTGTGGTCAGTCATTTCGTACGTTTGTTCTGATTGAGCACCTTGGTTAACGCTTAAAAAGAAAGTTAAAAAAACAATACAAGACACTATTACTATTGCCATATATGTTAAAAATTTATATTTGTATTTTAAAATCATCCAATCTCACTCCTAGAACATTTGTTTGTATAAGTAATTTATCAGAACATAAGTTCTGTGTCAACAACATTGCGAACAAATGTTTGTTAGAAAAGGTAATTAATGATATAATTATCTCAAACAATAATAAGGAGTGCCTATTTATGAGAGAACTCACTAAGCGACAAAGTGAAATATATGATTATATTAAGAAAATTGTTCAAACAAAAGGTTATCCACCAAGTGTTCGAGAAATTGGCGAAGCTGTCGGTTTAGCTTCAAGTTCTACAGTACATGGACATTTATCTAGATTAGAAGAAAAAGGATATATAAGAAGAGATCCTACTAAACCTAGAGCTATCGAGATAGTTAGCGAACAATTAGATGAGGTAAATGTAGAGGAAACAATTCATGTTCCGGTTATCGGTAAAGTTACGGCCGGCGTTCCAATTACCGCTGTAGAAAATATAGAAGAATATTTTCCACTACCAGAGCACTTAACTTCAACACATAACAGCGATATATTTATTTTAAATGTAGTTGGGGAAAGTATGATTGAAGCTGGAATATTAGATGGCGACAAAGTAATTGTACGAAGTCAAACTATTGCTGAAAATGGTGATATTATAGTAGCTATGACTGAAGATGAAGAAGCTACTGTTAAACGCTTCTATAAAGAAAAAAATCGTTATAGACTACAACCTGAAAATAGTACTATGGAGCCTATTTACTTAGATAATGTCATTGTAATAGGTAAAGTAATAGGATTATATAGAGAAATGTAATAAATTTATAATCAATTTCTTATTTTTAAGTGTAGGCCTCCTTATATTTTTTATATGGTTTAAAAACAATACCCTAGGACAGCAACTAATGTCCTAGGGTATTGAATATATTAATCTCGATGCCAGTGTTAGTGTTAAGATAACGGCTTTTATCAAATTTTTTACTCTGAACTACACCTGTTGTGAGAGAAAAATTCAATACAACTTCTGACCAACCGATTTTGTTTTTTTGTTCTTATCTAATATTTCTTTCACTTTTTCAAGTATATCAGTTTGCTTTTTACTTTTTTGCTTCATATTTATCTACATCCTTACGGACTATTTATACCCATAAGTCATATATATAAACATTTAACTTGTATAATTTTCAGTCCAAAAGGGTTGTCTTCGATCATTGAAATATACACCTACGCCTAAATAATCAAAATGAGTGTTTAAAATATTCTTTCTATGCCCCAATGAATTCATCAAACCTTCATGTGCATAGATACTATTCAATTGTCCATATGCTAAATTTTCTCCAGCAGCTTTAAATTCGATTCCATCTTTTTTTAATCTATCAAAAGGAGAAAGTTTCTTTTCATTTACATGGTCAAAGTAATTATGCTTAACCATGTCAATACTATGCTTACGCGCAGTATGAGAAACATCCTTGGAATAATCTAATGTTTTTAAGCCATGTTGTTTTCTTTCAGCATTAACAATGTCAAAATTTTGCAACTCAAAACTCTTTGCAAGTAATTTAGATGGTCTACCATATTGATATCTTAAACGATTTTCCATTTTCTCACTCACTTGTAATAATGACTTCACACCATTATCTCTGTGTTTATCATAAAATACTGTGGTATAAATATGGTCTTTATGGAAAACATCATACTCATTACTTTTTACATCAAAACCAACTTTTCCTTTTTTTATAACTTGAATCGGGGACCCATATCTTTCCCTAACAACATCTTTAGGAGTATCATACTTAATTTGAGATTTAGATGAAATAAGATTTTGATTTGTATACAATGCATTAACATGATTGTTAATATAACTCACCATCAAAAATTGATTATAATCATTTGAATAATATGTGTACCAATTTGTGCCATACACACTCGAAGTCATACGCTTATGCCGTCCCAACTGTGCTTCAACATCTTTTCTAGTCATATTCATCTGTATATTGTTGATTGCAAATTCTTGTTTTTTAGGAATCGCTAATTGAGTATTATCGTCATTTGAATCAGAATCAATCCATCGATTAATTTGATGACGTATATCATTTTGAGCTTTTATCATAAAAGTAGTTTCTTTGACTGGCGTAAAAATAACGATGCAAAGTAAAACTGTAATCAATAAAAGAAATCTTTTAATTGTATTCACCTACTACTTTTTACTAATCTCTATCACCATTAAAAATTGAATTTCTAACTATGACGTAATCAACTGTTCTTAATGACTTCAAGTCCTTTCCTCCTGCATATGAAATTGAACTCTGTAAATCTTGTTCCATTTCAGTAAGCGTATCTTTAAGAGATCCTTTGTGTTCTACAAACATTTTTTTACCTTCAACGTTCTTATGTTCACCTTTTTGATATTCTGAGGCACTACCAAAATATTCTTTATATTTTTTGCCATCTAGCTCGACGGTTTCACCCGGTGATTCCTCGTGGGCAGCAAACAAAGACCCAATCATCACCATAGAGGCACCAAAACGAATTGATTTGGCTATATCACCGTGGGTTCTTAACCCTCCATCTGCAATAATAGGTTTTCTAGCTGCCTTATTACAAAGGTTTAACGCAGAAAGTTGCCAACCTCCTGTACCAAATCCAGTTTTAATTTTAGTAATACATACTCTTCCTGGACCAATACCTACTTTTGTAGCATCTGCACCAGCATTCTCAAGTTCTCTTACTCCTTCAGGAGTCCCAACATTTCCAGCTATCACAAAACTATTTGGTAAATGTTTTTTTATATGCTTAATCATATTTATAACTGAATTTGAGTGACCATGAGCAATATCAATTGTTATATATTCTGGTATGAGCGATGAAGAAGCTAATTTTTCAATAAAATTAAATTCGTTTTCTTTAACACCAACAGAAATAGAAGCAAATAACCCTTCATGATGCATTTTTTTTATAAATGGAATTCTATTTTCTTCATTAAATCTATGCATGATATAAAAATAATCGTTTTCTGCAAACCATTGCGCAAGTTCTTCATTCATGACTGTTTGCATGTTTGCTGGAACAACTGGCAATTTAAAAGTACGAGGCCCAAATTTAACCGAAGTATTACACTCAGATCTACTTTCAACAATACATTTATTGGGAATTAATTGTATATCTTCATAATCAAAAATTTTCATCTTTTTTAACCCCTTACAATAGAATTAATCTTCAAAATATTTATTCAATATACGAATAATACCTTTAATTTTGTAAAAATCATTCATATTATTCATCCTTTTTAAATGTACATTGTTTTTCTTCTATTGTAAATGGACCTAAGTAGTAAATTTTTACCAACTAGATTTTTTTACACCTGGAATTTGACCTTTATGCGCATGTTCTCTAAATGCAATTCTAGACATTTCAAACTTACGTAACACACCTCTAGGTCTACCAGTTACTTTACATCTTCTAGTTAGTCTAGTTGGAGATGAATCTCTTGGTAACTTTCTTAATGCTTCGTAGTCTCCTTTTGCTTTTAATTCTTTACGTAACTCGTAATATTTATTTACTAATTCTTGTCTTTTTTGCTCTTTTGCTATTTTAGATTTTTTCGCCATATATTATAACCTCTTTCTACAAATCGTAATTATTACGTTTTATAGAATAACATATATTTCAAAATATACAAGTGAAAATCCTTCTATCTATGTATAAACTAAAAAAACTCCCCTATGAGTTAAGGAGAGTTTTCGTTTCAAATTGTCGTATTTGAAAGATAAGTAATTATTTTGTTTCACGATGTAACGTATATTTATTTAATCTTGGGCAATATTTTTTCATTTCAATGCGTTCAGGATTATTACGTTTATTTTTAGTAGTAATATAGTTACGATCGCCACACTCTGTGCAGGCTAATGTAATATTTACGCGCACGTTAAACACCCTTTCTAATGTTGTTAGGAATTCTTACGATTTAAGATTGTATCATAAAATTCAGTGGTAAGCAATCTATGAATTTTAGATTATTTAAAGTTTTCATATGTTTCGTCTTGGTTTGTCTCTAAATCAATTTGATTGATATCAATATCTAAAGCTTTTGCTACACCTTTCCCATATTCTGGATCAGCTTTATAGCAGTGGCGAATGTGGCGAACTTTGACATCTTTAGAGACCCCATCCATTGCATTAGCTGTATTTGTGAAGATACGCTCTTTTGCATCTTCGGACTGTAATCTGAATAATTTACCTGGCTGTTCAAAGTAATTGTCATCATCCTGGCGATAATTATATTCATAACCATCACCATCTGTCGGGAATGGTGGCTTCTTGTGTTCAGGCTGTGACTCATATATACCTTGATTATTAGGATAATAATGTGGGCCTCCACCTTGGTTATTATCTAAGAAACGCATTTGTCCATCACGACTAAATGGACACAAGTTCTCAACTCCAACTCCCTTAGGTTGATTGACAGGAATCTGCCAATGATTAACTCCTAAACGATAACGTTGGGCATCTCCATATGAGAATAAACGTCCTTGTAGCATTTTATCTGGTGAATAATCTAACCCAGGAACAATATTTGTAGGCGCAAACGCTGCCTGCTCTACATCAAGAAAATAATTCTCAGGATTACGATTCAACTCAAATTCTCCCACTTCAATCAGTGGATAGTCTTTTTTATACCATACCTTTGTTAAATCAAAAGGATTGTCTGGATGATTTTTAGCTTGTTCCTCTGTCATAACTTGAATGTACATTTTCCATTTTGGATAATCTCCATTTTCGATAGCATTATATAAATCCCTCTGTGAAGAATCTCTATCCATACCTACAATTTTAGCTGCTTCCTCGTCAGTATAGTTTTCAATTCCTTGTTGTGTACGGAAATGATATTTAACCCATACACGTTCACCTTTATCATTATACATAGAATACGTATGAGATCCGAATCCATGCATATTTCGGAATCCTTTTGGCATACCTCTGTCTGACATTAATATTGTCACTTGATGCAATGCTTCAGGGAGACCTGTCCAAAAGTCCCAGTTATTTTGTGCACTTCTCATATTTGTACGTGGATCTCGTTTTACAGCACGATTCAAACTAATAAATAGTTTAGGATCTCTAAAGAAGAAAACTGGCGTATTGTTACCTACTAAATCCCAGTTTCCATCTTCAGTGTAGAATTTCAAAGCAAACCCACGTATATCACGTTCTAAATCTGCTGCTCCACGTTCTCCTGATACGGTAGAAAAACGTGCAAACATCTCTGTTTGTTTTCCGACTTCTGAGAATATTTTCGCATTTGTATATTGTGTGATGTCATTTGTAACTGTGAACGTTCCAAATGCACCTGAACCTTTCGCATGCATACGACGTTCAGGAATCACTTCTCTATCGAAGTGAGACATTTGTTCTAAATAATAAACGTCCTGCATTAATAATGGTCCACGTTGTCCTGCTGTCATACTATTTTCTCTATCCGAAACTGGCGCACCAAAAAGTCCAGTTAATTTTCCATCCTGTTTTGACATAGCAAGCTCCCCCTCACCTTTATATTTAATATTGATTACTATGTAGTATCCATTTTAATTAAACCCCTTTCCGATAGCAAATAAACTTATTTTAAAGTTATTGTTAGAAAAATATAAGAAATATCAGAAAAATTTAACAATTACGCTTTAAAGTACTAAAAAGTTATTGAATAGTATCTTTAAAAAGATTAAAATGAAGGATATATTTTAAGATAGATGGGAGACGGCATATGGAAGATAATAATATGAAACGTGGTCTCAATTCGAGACATATATCCATGATAGCTATAGGTGGCGCTATAGGTACTGGACTTTTTGTGGCAACTGGAAGTGTCATTTCTCAAGCTGGTCCGGGAGGAGCTATATTAGCTTATATACTAATTGGTATCATGCTTTATTTTTTAATGTCATCAATAGGAGAATTAGCAACTTTCTATCCGGTTTCTGGTTCTTTTAGTTCATACTCTACCAGATTTGTTGATTCGTCACTTGGTTTTACCATGGGTTGGTTGTATTGGGGTATGTGGTCACTTGTAACAAGTGTAGATATCATTGTTGCTTCCAATGTATTACAATATTGGGATGTATTTAAAGTTTTAAATCCACTTACATGGAGCTTAATTTTTTTAACTCTGTTGTTTTTAATTAATATTTTTTCTGTTAAAGCTTTTGGAGAAACTGAGTTTTGGTTATCACTTATCAAAGTCATTACTATAATAGTATTTATTATTTTTGGAATTATGATGATTTTCGGTATTCTTGGTGGTCATACATATGGCTTTGAGAATTATACAAAAGGTCAAGCACCTTTTGTCGGTGGAATATCAGGCATATTAAGCGTTCTTTTAGTTGCTGGATTTTCAGTTGGTGGTACTGAAGTAGTCGCAGTAACAGCTGGTGAATCAAATAATCCTGAAAAATCAATGCCTAAAGCTATAAAACAGGTATTTTGGAGAATATTACTTTTTTACGTATTGTCTATAGCTGTGATAGCTGCCATCATTCCATATACAGACCCACTTTTACTTAATGAAAGTGAGTCTGTATCACAAAGTCCGTTTACAATTGTTTTCGATAGAATAGGAATCGCTTTTGCTGCATCAGTCATCAATGCTGTTATCTTAACATCATTATTATCAGCAGCTAACTCTGGTATTTATACAACAAGTAGAATGCTATTTTCTTTAAGTGCTGATAAACAAGCACCTAAATTCTTTGGAAAACTCAATGATAAGACTAAATTACCTATGCGTGCATTAATTACAACATATATTATTATTGTATTAGTCATTGTTTATGCTAATTTTAATGCTAATGCTGTATTTAACTTATTAAATATCATAGGATCTATGGTTATTGTCGTTTGGGGATCTAGTATTTGGTCACAAATTAGATTAAGACAAGCAATTAAAAAACAGGGTAAAAATCCAGATAAACTGTTGCCATATAAAGCACCTTTTTACCCAGTAGGACCTATTATTGTCCTTTTCACATTATTATTCTTATTATTAGGTAGTTCCTTTGGTAGTATCGCATCTGGTGATATTTTAGGTGTCATTCGAAACTTTACACCATTATTTATTCTAGCAATCATCTATATTGCTCATAAATTAATCAAACGGACACATTTTGTCAAACTGGAAGAAATAGATTTAACTCCGCATAATTACAAGAATTAATTATTAAGAAGGCCTGTGACGTGTGTATTTGTCACAGGCCTTCTTAATATTAGTAATTGATAGTTGACCCCAAAATGCTTACATCACTTTCAATATCAATATCCTCGATGCTAAAGAGTACTTCATACTTAATTTTTACTGAAAATATACATCGTGACTATAGACTGTGTTGGAGCTTCGAATTCGATAGGAATTTTGTTCACCTTCTTATTTATGATTTAATACCGTACATAAATTTTCGTTATTTTATGATTAAAACTTATAATGTATAATAAAGATAATAAAATGGTATAGAGGTGGATAACATGGTTGGACAAACAAATTTATTCGATGATGTTATAAAGAAAGAGGAACGCTTTGTTATAGTTGTTCAAGCACTTGAAGAAAAAAATGGTAAGCTCTTAAAACGGACTTTGAGAGAATATCCAAGCTTAGAGCACACGCAAATGAATGACCTTTTCTCACATCTTAAAGAAGTATTTCTTGAAGAACCTTTTGGGGTCAATCAATCAGCATATAGTATTACAGTTTATACAAATCTAGATTATGCTGCAAATCAAGTCTATGCACATGTTAAACGTTTTAAAGGGAAACATGACTGGACACATACTGCGAAATAGCAAGTCAATTGAAAGTCTTGATTTTCAATTGATTTGAAAGAAAAGAAAAAGTAAACAAAAATTTAAATATATTCATTGGCATGGATGAAGATTAATTATGTAACTTATATCATGAATAAAGAAGCCCGTAAATAAATTTTGAAAATTCATTTACGGGCTATTTTTCTAGGAATTATGTCACAGACTCATATAATATATTAACATGAAAAGTTCTTACTTATATTTATATCGACGTTGTTTTATGACTTACCACTCATAGGCAGAGAAGTCAGTTTCAATTAACCTTAAAATTATTAATTTTCACACTAATTCATTGAAATAATGCTTTAAACCAAAATTTCTTTTAATGCATAAGGAATACCATTAGAATTATTATCTAAAGTTACTTCGTCAGCAATTTTCTTGAGTTCATCGCTAGCATTTCCCATTGCTACAGAATATCCAGCAACTTCAAACATTGACTTATCATTCAAACTATCCCCGAATACTATGACTTCTTCTAGAGGAATTTGTAATCTTTTACAAAGTGCTTTTATTGCGTTTCCCTTCGAAACATTCTTTGCCATAAACTCTAGGAAAAAAGGCTTACTCGTTGTCACATCAATGTCTTTATTGAAGTTACCATCCAATTCAATACGTGCCTCAGTAATATGACTTACATAATCCACACCCATAACTTTAGGCACACTATGATTAATATATTCCTTCAAATCAGCAACACGATTCATAGGTAATCCGGTAAGTTGTGATTCTATGTTCATGTATTCATGACTACTATCGTGAATGATATATCCATTATCATAAGTAAGTACTAAAAAGTTCTTATCTCTACAATAATCTACAATATTATCGAAATTTTCTTTTGAAACAGGCTGATCGACCTCTACATTCTCATTAGCCATATTTATAGTTTTACCTCCATTATAACTAATAATGAAGCTATTGTATTTATTTAACTCTAAATCTCTCGCAGTAGGTAACATACCTTCTGTTGGACGACCAGAGGCCAATACCACATAATAACCACGCTTTTGAATATCTAATAAGTAAGATTTTGTCTCAATGGACAATTTATTATCACTGTTCATTAAAGTATCATCCATATCTAAAACTACCATTTTATACTGAGTCATATAGTATAGAACTCCTTTCAAGAGTTATTAAAAGTTTATTCTTAACTATATTTTACAATAATTTAGGACTTTAGGTACACTACTTCCTCTTTAACACCCATTTCATTAATTGTTACTAGTTCTGAAGCACAATTATTAATTTTCTCACGTAGTGTTCTAACTAATTTACCACTTTTTTCTTTTGGACAAAGAGTGAGTATCGTAGGTCCAGCTCCACTTATAACGGTTGCATATGCATCATGTTGACGTGATAGTTGACGTACTTGATTGAATTCTGGAATAAGATGTTGTCTATATGGTTCATGAAAACCATCTTGTTCCATCATCTTTCCAGCAAGTTTATATTTGTGCTGAATGAGAGCACAAATCATAGTGTTACTAATGGCACTATTTTGCACAGCACCTTTATGTGAAAATGTATCGGGTAATACCCTTCTAGAGTCTTCAGTGCGAAGCTCATATGGAGGTATAGTTAAAATTATATCTACGTGCGGAATTTCTATTCTAGCAACATCTGTTATTTTAGTTATTGGATTATAAAAACCTGCAATCAAACCTCCATATATTGTAGGTGCTACATTATCAGGGTGTCCCTCAATTTCAGTCGCTAGCTGTAACAATTCGTATTTAGATAATTGAATATTACCAAAGTAATTAGCAATAAAAAGAGCCCCGACTAATGCAGAGGCAGATGAACCTAATCCTCTAGCTAATGGAATATCACTTCTCATTTCGATTTGCAAGCTTGGGAGTGTAACATTGTATTTACGCGCAACATTTACAGCAGTTTGATAAATATAATTATTGTCATCTTTAGGTAAACCTTCTAGTTCTGAACTATAATATTGAAAATCCCAATTAGATTTTTCAATCTTACGTATAGACATATGCAAATATTTATCCAATGCCATACCAATTGAGTCAAATCCTACGCCTAGATTCGCGGTTGATGCAGGGATTTTGAGTTTTAAAACTTCCTCCATACTAGATTGCCCCTTTGATATATCTGATTATACTTTCTTTATTATTGGGTAAAGGTTGGATAGGATTATCTAAAAGAGAAATAGCTGTGTCAGGATCTTTAAGTCCATTCCCAGTTAATATTGCTACTATCTTTTTACCTTTAGGTAACTTACCAGAGCGATGAAGTTTGATTAGACCTGCAATTGAAGCATTACTCGCTGGTTCACTAAAAACACCTTCCTTTGTTGTCATTAATTGATAAGCTTCTAAAATTTCTTCATCTGTCACACTATCAATTAAACCGTTTGATTCATCGAGTGCATTAACAGCTTTTTGCCAACTAGCAGGATTCCCTATTCGAATAGCTGTAGCTATTGTTTCTGGATTTTTGATTATTTTATTTTGAACAATTGGAGATGCTCCTTCTGCTTGGAAGCCAAACATTTGTGGTAATTGAGTATTCTTTTTATTATGATACTCAACAAATCCTTGCCAATAAGCAGTTATATTACCTGCATTTCCCACTGGTATTGCTAAAATGTCAGGGGCTTGACCATCTAACTGTTCAACAATTTCAAAGGCACCTGTCTTTTGTCCTTCAATTCTAAATGGATTAACAGAATTAACTAATTCAATTTCATCATTTTCTTCAGCAATCTCTTTGACAATTTCAAGTGCTTCATCGAAGTTTCCTTCTATAGACACAATTTCTGCACCATACATAACTGCTTGTGATAATTTACCCAATGCTATTTTACCTTCAGGGATTACAACAATTGCTTTTAAACCAGCTCTTGCAGCATAAGCAGCTGCTGATGCTGAAGTATTACCAGTAGAAGCACAAATAACAACTTTTTTCCCTTGTTCTTTTGCCTTTGTTACAGCCATAACCATACCACGATCTTTAAATGAGCCAGTCGGGTTTGCTCCTTCATATTTAACATATAATTGAATATCTAATTTTTGAGAAAGATTTTCACAATAAATAAGTGGTGTATGTCCTTCATTTAGTGTTAGTGCCGGTGTAGATTGATTGACTGGTAAATATTCTTTAAATTCTTTAACTAATCCTTGCCATCTTTTCATAATTATTAAACTCCCTCTACAGGATAAACTTTCTTGACATTAAATCCTGATTGATTTAAAACTTTTTCTGGAGATGTTTCTATTCCAGTAACAATAATTGCATAGGTATCTTGATCCCTCTCAACGAGTTGCAACGATTTATGAAATGGTAATTTCTTTTTTATGTCATATTCAACTTTCTCCAAAGATTTATGACTGTGACTAATTACTATATAGTAATTAGATTTCTCTTGAATAACCACTGGTTCTGCACCATCCATCATTTCTTTCGTTTCCTCTGTCTTTAATTCAAAATGAGGTGGTAAAGTGTGTAAGTTTGATTCAAAGAAAAGTGCCACATTTAATAAGTCACTTACAACTGCACTTCCTGTTGCTAAACTACCTGCACCTTTACCATAAAACATTGTATCGCCAACAGCATCACCTATAACATATATTGCATTGTATTCGTTCTCTACAGCTGCAAGTTGGTGATTCTTATGTATCAGTGTCGGTTCCACTGAAGCATTCACATATCCATTTTCATATGTACCTTTACCTATTAATTTAATTTTATAATTTAATGCGCTTGCTGCATTGATGTCTGCTAATGTTATGTCACTAATTCCTACCAATTTAACATCATTAAGTTTAATGACTTGGTTAAAAGATAAATAAGATGTAATAACTACCTTTCTTGCAGCATCTACACCTTCTACATCATCTGTTGGATCAGCTTCAGCAAATCCTAATCTTTGTGCTTCTTCTAACGCATCTTTAAAAGTTGTTTGTTCATGAGTCATTTTTGAGAGAATAAAGTTAGAAGTTCCATTAAATATTCCCATAAATTTAGAAATATTATTTGCATTCAGTCCATTATTAATAGCATTGACAATAGGGATACCACCTGCCACACTTGCTTCAAATTTAAGAGCGACGCCATTTTCTTCAGCTAAGTCTTCTAACAATTTTAAATGGATAGCTAGTAAATCCTTATTTGCTGTAATCACATGTTTTTTATTTTTAAGGGCTGTTCTTAACCAATCAACAGTAGGTTCAATACCACCCATAACTTCAACGACTATATCAATAGAATTGTCATTTAAGATGTCATTAATATCTTCTGTAAGATGATATTGACTAATATTTAACGGACGTTTCTTAGATTTATCTCGGACTAGAATATGTTTAATGACAATATCCTTATTGATGGTGTCTTTAATCTGTTGTCTATTCTCTTCAATAATCTTTACAACACCTGATCCGACAGTTCCCAAACCAAGTAATGCGATATTTAACTCTTTCATGTAAATTACCTCCGTTTGTGCTTTTGAGAAAAACAATTGTACTGTTGAAAAATACTATATAATGGTTTAGTATAAAATCATTCTAAATTTTTGTAAAGTTCTTAATATTGAAAATATAAATCTATATTACCATGCTTAATCAGAAAACTAAATAAAATTTTCTGATTTTTTAGAAAGGTAGGAAAATTATGAAAGTTGCTAAGTTTGGTGGAAGTTCTGTGTCAACTGCAGAACAAATTAAAAAAGTATTAACTATTGTGAATGAAGATCCTGAACGTAAAATCATTATCGTTTCAGCTCCAGGAAAAAGGCATAATGACGACATTAAAACTACTGATTTATTAATTCGTCTCTATGAAAAAGTACTTAATAAATTAAATTATGAAAGTAAAAAACAAGAAATTATTCAAAGATATGCTGATATAGTAGAAGAATTAGGTATAGGAAATGACATTCTAATAACAATTAATGATACTTTAGAGAAATATATTAAAGATCTTTCTGACAAACCTAACCGTTTATATGATGCTTTATTGTCTTGTGGCGAAAATTTTAATGCTCAATTAATAGCCCAATATAATAATAGTCAAGGTATTCCTACTCGTTATATTTCTCCTAAAGAAGCTGGATTAACCGTAACTGATCTACCACAACAGGCTCAAATTTTAGATTCCGCATATAATGATATATACAAATTGCGTGATTATGATGAAAAACTAATTATTCCTGGTTTTTTCGGAGTCTCAAAACAAAATTATATCGTTACGTTTCCACGTGGTGGTTCTGACATAACTGGCGCTATCATAGCACGTGGCGTTCGAGCCTCACTTTATGAAAACTTCACTGATGTATCAGGAATATATAAAGCTAATCCAAATATCATAAATAATCCTGAACTCATTGAGGAAATAACTTATAGGGAAATGCGAGAGCTATCTTATGCAGGATTTGGAGTTTTTCACGATGAAGCTCTACAACCTTTATACAAAGATCGAATTCCGGTAGTTATCAAAAATACTAATCGTCCGAATGATAAAGGGACATACATTTTACATGACCGTGAAATTGATTCTAAAAATGTCATTAGTGGAATTAGTTGTGATAAAGGGTTTACTGTAATTAATATTAAAAAATATTTAATGAATAGATTAGTTGGATTTACACGAAAGATTCTTGGCGTTTTAGAAGAATTTAATATATCATTTGACCACATGCCTTCCGGTATTGATAACATAAGTATTATCATGCGTACAAATCAAATTCAAGGTAAAGAAAGTCAAGTTCTTAATGCCATACGCAAACGTTGTGAAGTTGATGAATTAAGTATCGACCATGATTTAGCAGTACTAATGATTGTTGGTGAAGGTATGAGTCAAGTTGTTGGTACAGCTAGTAAAATTACTCATGCCCTTTCAGAATCAAACATTAATTTAATAATGATAAACCAAGGTGCTTCTGAAATTTCAATGATGTTTGGAATTCATGAAGCAGATGCTGAGAAAGCAGTATTATCTACGTACGAATTTTGTTACAACGGCGTTTGTTTAAAAAATTTGTGTAAATAAAATAAAAAAGATTTCTACATCACTTTCAATACATAAAGTAAATTTATTAACTCTGTATCAATGATGTAGAAATCTTTTTAAGATATCTTTTTAGCCGAACTATTTACTATAGCCTTTTTAATACGCTGTTCACCTACTACTAATTTTAAAATATAGAATTGATAATAACTAAGAGAATCAATAACAGCTTTATAATTACTAAACTGATGATATTTTTGTTCACTCATTAAATCATACATAAGAACTATTTCTGGCTTGATATAATCTACGTTCCAACTTAAAGAATGAAAATATATATTATTTTTAGGTAAACGTATATGATGATCTAGCCTAAATAGCCATTCATCATTTACAACATCATAAACAAATATTGTCATGACTTCTGTATCGTTTTTAAATATTTTAACATGTTCAACATCTGATAAAGATAAAGATTCTCTTAATCTTTCATTTAGCTGTTCATCATAATAATGAATCGTAAATTCTTCAGGAATCACTCTGATAATTTCCAATAACTTTTTGCGCTCAACACAAATATCTACTTTCGATGGTAATATAAAATCATCATTTAGAAATAGATGCATCGCTACCTCGCCGTGAAATTTGAATAAATGAGATGATGTTTTCCTTAAAATTTCGACTATTTTATTCACTGGTTTTTCTTCTTTAACGTACATGTTACCACCCCTAGAGCAAGCGCTTTCATAGTTAATTATACATTCTTTTTTTCACTTATCAAACAAATAAATGTGAACATTTAGTAAAATTTATTTTATTTTCAATAAAATTATTTTCATAAAAAGTTACTGTATCACTATTTGCTTCGCATATGATAGGGCTCTCATAAAAATTCACGAAAAATTAATTGATATGTAAATATTTCGTCACTACTATTTGATAAAACACATTTCCCCTCTCCTTTTCATTGAACTCAAAATTTAAGAAGTTTATAATTTATCTTGCAAATAGAATTTATTATATTAAAAGATTTGGGTGAGTAGTAATGTCTTTAACAATTATCTTATCTATAATAATTATTATTTTGATTATGGCTATGGTTCTTAATCAAAAATTTATGAAAGATAGGATTGAAACAGAAGAATATGCTAGAAATCAATTAATCTCTAAAAATTCAACTTTAAGTGAAGAAAATTTATCGTTGAAAAACCAAATGTTAAGTACAAACAATAACGTCGGTCACCACGCTTTTAAAAACGCCAAGCGTGAATTAAGAAAAATATTAAATCGATTTAAAGAAGAAGGTCGTTTACGATCATTTACAATTGTTCCTACGAGTAATTTGGCTGTTAAACATCCCCTTTTCGAATATGCACGTTCATTCGATTTTATTATCATTACTGATGTTGGTTTGATAAATGTGGATGTTAAAAATTGGAACCAAAAAACGTTCTATCATTTTGATGTGCCAGATCAACATCTTGAAGAAGGACAACCACAATATAATACCGAAAAGGTTGTCGGACATTATATTAGCAATCGATATCATAGTCAGTTTAAAACAACACGTTCTGGTGTTTATACTTTTATTGAGATTTTACAGGATAATCGTGTAATATATGAATTTTATGACCACGATCCATACGATAAAGCTGCAAACAATGCAAAAGCATTAAAGGATAAAATTGAAAATGACTATAATTTTAAAATTCAAAGTATTGGCGTCATCTACTTTAGTGATGGTAGCGTTAATATTATTGAAGGATCCGACGAGAGTGATAAATATGTCGACACCGTATCTACTCCGATATCACTTGAAAAAGTAATTGAGGATGCTATCAATTTATCTAAGCACCCCCTTACTGATAAACAAATCGAAGAAATTTCTGAAAGCTTTAAACAACATATGAATAATTAAAATTCAAAAAAGAGGCTGGGACATAAAGTTCCAAGATAAATAAAAAAAGACAATTTCTATTGAAATAATATAGAAATTGTCTTTTTTTATTATTTTTTTGATTATTTTTAGCTCGTTGAGCTGTTACTTTTCTTATATTAAGTACCATTAGCACAAATCCTAGTTCTCTTTTGACTTTAGTTACGTTTCGAACCGACATACAAATAAAACTCAAAATAACTTTCGTAAATCTATCAACAAGTTTCACATCAAATTTCTTTAACTGCAAACGTTTCTTCTAATAAGAAATCTCATCCCAATTTGAATTTTAAAATAGCTTAAATTGTAATTTTACATTCCAACTTATTAAATTATCTATTATCAACAATGTTGTCATATATATTTTTAATTTTAACGTTTTAATACGATTCAGTAGTCATAGCACACATTTATATGACAACACTTATAGCAATTATTTCATGAATAAATAAACTTAATTATAAACCGTATCAGTTTACATTAGAAATCTTTTTAAAACATAATGTTTTTCACTAGACTAAGAAGTAGATATTCTAATTTCTACTTTATTGAAACACTAGTCAGAAACGTAGTTGAAATCTACTAAATATCACTCTTTTTTTATTCTAATCTCTTTAGCTAGAATAAGAAAACGCTGCAAAACAAAATGGTCCAACTTAGTTTCTACTTATTGATATAACAAATGAATTTTATATTTCCAATCAATATCAGACTCTAAATTATCGCTACTAGCTCCAAATATTTAAATTTCTCTTTTTTGCCTCTTCTTGAGCGTTTACGAAGGTATCCCTATATTTTCCGTTTGGAGAAAAATACTTTTCTCTGGCTAGACCTTTTTTCACCAATGATTCGTTAAACATATCTCCATTTTTTAACCATACGTACGCCAAAGTACGACCATACCTATCAGTTTTTTCTTTATCATATTCTAAATAAACATTTTGATGCGTGAGATACTTCTTCGTATAATTAGATGCTTGTTTACCATAGGGTTGAACTGGCGTATTAGGCTTAACAGTCTCTGGCGTATCTACACCAATTAATCTGACTTTAATTTCCTCTCCATTTTTTTGAGCAACAAATGTATCACCATCTACAACTCGTTTCACATATACTTTGTCTTTACCATTTAAATTAGATTTTTCTGATTGATGTTGAGATTCTGAACCACTAAACGGTCCAGAATGGTTTACAAACTGAAAAATAATAACAAGTATTCCTATCATCGCTACTACAAAAAGCGATGACATTTTCTTAGATTTCAATAATGTCACCTTATTTCACTTAATATCCCGATTAATACTAAAGAAAATTTGATCCAACGTCAAATGATTTCATACTATTACAAGTAATCAAATTTATATAATTACAATCTCGCTTTCCAAATTATAAGAGCATGATATAATACATGATGTTAGGAGTGAAAGAAATGGATACGTCTAATGAAAATAAAATAACAATCATTGCCGTCATAGTAGCAATAATTGTTGGTGTCGTACTACAAATTGTCTTTAAACTACCCTTAATCGTGAGTTTAGTGGGGTCAGTATTTTTAGGTATGTTCGTTGGTTTTATCGTCTACCTAATTCAATCATTTCGTCGTAAAAAAAAGAATTAAAATAGGATAATATTTAGTATATATAGTTTAAAATTAAACATCATGCACTCAGTAACTTTGTCTCACTACAAAGTTTTATTTATCAAAACTTTATAGTAATGATAATTGTTAGATTGATTTAATTTTATAGAGTCTGCCTCAATTATGAATGGTGGACTCTTATTAATTAAATCCAACCCTTTTCATTTGCTTTTTTCCATGCCTCGAAACGATGATCTGAATTCATTTTGTCTATAATAGTACTAGTATAGTTACGCACGGTCCCGTTTGATAAATACAATTTGTTAGCAATCTCTTTGCTACTTAATCCATTGCCTATTTCTCTTAAAACAACTTGTTCTTTATGAGTTAATGGATTCGATTCAGTAAACAATGACGTCATGAGCGAAGGGCTATATTCCTTCTCACCCTTTGTCACTTTATAAATAGTTTTAATTAAATCATCAATTGAACGCTCTTTTAGTACATAAGCATCAACATCATTTGCTACGGCTTTTTCAAAATAACCTGGACGTTTAAATGTAGTCACTATGATTATTCTTGTATTGAGTTGTTTTTTTCTTACATAAGATAAGATTTCCAAGCCTGTTATACCCGGAATTTCAATATCTAAAATGGCTACATTGGGTTCATTATTTTCAATAAACTCGAGTGCTTCTACACCATTTTCAAAATCTTTTAGTACATTCATTTCTTCATGCATTTCTATCAGTTGTACCATAGCTTTTCTTAACATCAATTGATCCTCAGTTATGACAAGCGATATCATAATAAATCACCTCTAGGTATTTCAACAATAATAAGTGTTCCATTATTTGATTGTACAATTAATTTACCATTTAAATAATCTACACGTTTTTTAATACTTTTCAAATTTGAAGCATTCTCATTTTCTATTCCCACACCATTATCTTTAATTTTTAAAATGATTTGATGCTCATGTACCTCCAATTCACCTTTTACTTCAGTCGCATGTGCATGTTTAATAACATTATTAATTGCTTCTCTAAAAATCATAGATAATATTGATTGTTTCGCTGGGTTTAATGATTTAGCCGCACTTTTATTGTTAAATTTAAAATCTAGATTAGCATTTTGCAATAAGTTTTCCAATGATGAAATTTCATCTTCAAAAGATTGTATCTTCAAATCATCAATAATGAGTCTAACTTTATTTAAGGCTTCTGTTGAAAGTTGATTTATTGCCTGCATTTCATTTTTTGCTTCTTCTGGATTAGTATCTATGAGTTTAACAGCTAATTCAGACTTCAAAGTAAGACTAGCAAATACATGTCCTAATGTATCATGAAGATCTTGACTTATTCTATTACGCTCTTGTTGAGCTATTAATACATTAATATACTTATTCTTTTCATCAAGTTTAGCTTTCATAATTCGTTCGTCTCTATTTTTAAAATTACCTACAGCAACAATTAATATAACCAAATAAAATGCACTTAATGGAACCACAAATGTTGGATTAAATATATAAGTTAGTATTAAGCAACTTATCATAGCTATTAAAAAGGTTATAAATTCTTTTGATACAACACGAACATTAAAAATAAAAGGTAAGGCGAATGCACTATAGAAGAAAAACAAACTATTCATAGGATTGACACTATAGACAAAATAAAAGATTCCTAAATAATGAATAACCAGTAATGAATATAAAATACTATCACTAAGGTGTTTATAAAATAAAATAATCGTCACATAGCTGATTATAAAAATAGTACAAACAATTAAATAAGTGAATAAGTTACCACGTTTGTCAACAAATATAGCTAAAATCGGAAATATTAAATATATTAAAGTACTTAATTCCCCTATTCTCGCTCCCCAACTTCTTGATTCCATTAGGATACATCTCCTTTCTTATTCATGAATAAAGCAATACTCAAAAAGATTATACTATAGACTATGAGATAGCCAATCGCTTCTATATTCACCACTTTATCTTGCGCTAAATCTATAGCAAGTAGCTTTAAATTATATGTTGGCATGTTTTTAGAAATCGACTGAAGCCAATCAGGAAACGTGTTTACTGGAAACCATAAACCTCCTAATATAGCTAGTGTAATATTAAGTAAATTGGCAAAACTACTTGCTTTTTGAATATCATTGAGTTGAGCGATAATCAATCCTAAAGTCAAAAATAAACTAACACCAATCCATAAAGTTAATGCAGAGAATATCCATTGAAAAACAGTCATGTGAACATCTTTGTAAAAATGAGCTACTGAAAAAATAATTATAATTGCTATTATAAACTGACACATTGTCTTACTAATTTTAACTAAATAATATTGAAATGATGATAATGGGGTCACCATTAACCGTTTATACCAACCTTGATTTCGCTCTTCAATCAAATCTAATGGAAATGACAATAGACAAAAGTTCATTAGACTAAATACTGTCATACTATACATATACTCTTTATAAAACTTAAGTTTTGCTTCTTCTGGCATGTCCAATATAGAAGTAAATAATAAATAAAACACGACAGGTAGGAATATGGACACAACTAAATACAATTTCTTTCTAAATATAATCTTTAATTCTATTTTAAAATATGTTGATATCACTGGTAATTCCCTCCTTTAGACATATCATTAGAAAACATGACTTCCAATAAAGACTTTTTAAGAATTTCAATCTTATTGAAATTGACATGATATTGTTTCAATAATTGTAAAACATCACTCACATCAGTAGTTTTTATCTCATATCTATTTTTTATTAATTTAATTTCGTATTTATGTTTCAGTTGATTGATAAGTTCTTGATATTTGCATGGAATTCGAATTACAGAATAACTTTGATTCCTTTTTATATTTTCTGGTGCATCATCTAATTGAATTTTCCCTTTATCTAACATCATTACTTGATCAGCCATTCTTTCAACTTCTTCAATGTAATGAGAAGTATATAGTATCGTAGTATTATTCATTTTTAATTTTTCTATAACATTCCAAAAATGTTGACGCATTTCTACATCCATACCTGACGTAGGCTCATCTAAAATTAACAGTTCAGGTTTACCCACCAATGCTAAAGCAAAATCTAAAATCCTCTGCTGTCCGCCTGATAAATTACATGCAAACTGATCCATTTGACGGTCACTAAATTGTGTGATTTCTTTAAACTGATGAAAAGAAATAAACGTTTGATAAAAGGATTGATATAAATGTAATAATTCGCAAACCTTTATGTATTTAGGAAACTCTGTTTTTTGAAAAAGAATACCCATCTTATGTTTATTTAACAAATTTGATTTATCAGCGATTTGACCACTATCATAGTGATTATTTCCAACGATAATATCAATTAACGTTGACTTACCTGCTCCATTTTTACCTATTAATGCCGTACAACAATTATTTTTTATATTAATACTTATATCTTCTAAAACATTATGTTTCTTGAAAGATTTAGAAATATGTCGTAGTTCAATCACTACCGTCACACCCCTTGATTAATGTTACTTATAATTTAGCAAGTTTAAGTGAGTGATATTAGTACCGAATGTCATTAATTAACAATGACATTTGTCATATCGTGCATAAAAGTTTACATAATATATTTACTGTTTTTAAAAAAATACCCTCGTTCATTTAAACGAGGGTATTTTGAAATTTTATAAAATTGGAGATATTAATTTTGCTAGTCCTTCTTTAAATTTAATTGATAATGGGCGCTTGTTGTATTCTTCTTTTGTAAGTAATTTAGATTGCTCAATATCTTTTTCAAATGCTTGACGTAACTGTTTAGCAATATCTTCATCATATATAAATGCGTTCACTTCGAAATTCAGCTCAAAACTTCTAAAGTCCATGTTTGCACTACCAATTGAAGAAATTTCATCATCAATCATTAATATTTTAGAGTGAATAAATCCATTTTGATAAGTGTAAATATTAACGCCGCTATCTAATAAATCAGCTGCATTTGAAAATGTAGCCCAATAAACGAATGGATGGTCAGGTTTACACGGAATCATAAGGTTTACTTCAACACCACTATTAGCAGCCATTTTTAATGCATTAATGTATGATTGGTCTGGAATAAAGTAAGGGCTTTGTAGATAAATAGACTTTTTAGCACTCATTATCATTTTTGTATAACCATATTCTATTTGATGTAAATCAAATGCAGGTCCACTAGAAGCGATTTGAATAGCTGTGTTCCCTTTGTCCCCATTTTTTTTAGGGAAGTACTTTTGATCAAATTTAAATTGTGGACGATGCGACTGTGAATTCCAGTCTAAAATAAATCTTAATTGTAGTGCATCGATGCCTTCACCTTGAACACGTGTATGTGTGTCTCTCCAGTAACCTAACTTACCTAATCCTAAATAATCATCGCCAACATTGAAACCGCCAATGTAACCAATTTGTCCATCTATAATGATAATCTTTCTATGATTTCGATTATTCATTCTAAAATTGATTAAAGGTACTTTCGAAGGGAAAAATGCTTCAACTTCTCCACCTAATGCTCTGAAATGTTTAAATTTTGATAATCTAACCTTCTTAGAACCAACATCGTCATACAACAGTTTAACTTCTAAACCTTCTCTAAGTTTTGTTTCAAGTGCATCTAAGATTCTTTTACCTAATCCATCAAGTTCAAAGGTATAGTACTCTAGATGTATATAGTCTTGAGCATTGTAAATATCCTCAAGTACTTTTTCATAAAGCTTATGACCATCTGTAAATAAATCAATTTTATTATTTTCTGTTAAAAAGGCATCTTGTTTCATTAACAACATACGAATTAAATCACGGTGTTTTATGACTTGATCATTGATATAACCATAATTGTGTTTATCAAAACTGTCGATTTGGTCTTGAACTAAATCTTCAAATGCATGTAATTCATCACCGTTATTTTTTTCCATCTTTTTCTTGGAAACCGTTCGTCCTAAAAATAAATACAAAATAAATCCAATGACAGGAAGAACGAATAATACGAATAACCACGCCCATGTTGAACTGGCAGTACGTCGATCACGTTCAAGGAAAATGATGACAAATGCCAGTACTATATTAGTTATAAACCCAAGTACTAACAATATAGTTAAAATGGTGCCCAAAAATCCAAAATTCATTACTAAATACTCCTATTCAGTCTTTCACCAAGAAAATTTAGTTGCCGATTTACCGAACTATACTTCAGTTACCAATGTTAAAATAGCATTAAAGTCCTCGTCATTATGCGGAAATGCACGTTCTTCGATTTGTTTAATGGTAATGTTTAATAATTTATAACCATTACCCTCTTGAGACTTCAAAAACGAATTAACACTTTTCTCTAAGCTCTCCAGTGTTTCCTCAGTTAAAGTTTTAAATTTTATTTGTTGCATAAATCCCATACCCCTTTCATTATATTGATTAAATCATAGAACTTTTCATACAAAATTTCAATTAATTTAGAGGAATTATCTTTTATAAATCAAACGTTCATTATCTTGAACAGAATATATTTTAATTTAAATGGTATTGATGTATAATAAATTACATTCGATTGAATATTCAGAAATTTTATTAGTCTAGATTCACATCAATGTCTTTATTGCTCCTCTTTTAATTGATTGAAATCTTTTCTAATTGAGAGCTAATCAACACTTTTCATCGAATAAATTAATAAATATCGATTTAACATTGGAGGGAACGCTTGTGATTTCATTTGAAAATGATTATTTAGAAGGTGCACATGAAAAAGTTTTAAATCGATTAGTAGAGACAAATCGAATACAAGCTGCTGGATATGGCTTCGATGACTTTTCGGCACAAGCTGCAGATAAAATTAGACAACGTATTGACTGTCCAGATGCTACCATTCGATTTTTAGTAGGTGGTACGCAAACCAATCAAGTAGTTATTAACTCAATGCTTGATAGTTATGAAGGAGTTATATCCGCTGATACAGGACATGTGGCAGTCCATGAAGGTGGTGCTATAGAATTCAGTGGACATAAAGTTCTAACCATACCCCCCCAAGAAGGTAAAATTACTGCTCAAGATGTTGAGAATTATATAGAAACTTTTGAAAGTGATTTTAAAAAAGAACACATGGTGTATCCAGGGATGGTCTATATTTCACATCCAACCGAATACGGAACTTTATACACTAAAGAGGAATTACAATCTTTATCTAGAGTTTGCCGTAGACATCAGATTCCACTATTTATGGATGGTGCACGTTTAGGTTATGGCCTTATGAGCAATCACACTAATGTAACTATCGAAGATGTTGCAAAATACTGTGATGTGTTTTACATAGGCGGTACTAAGATTGGAGCACTTTGTGGTGAAGCAATCGTATTCACTAAACAAAATGAACCTAAAAACTTCACTACAATTATAAAACATCATGGTGCTTTATTAGCAAAAGGCCGTCTAACTGGTGTTCAATTTCTAGAATTATTCACTGATGATTTATATTTTGATATAAGTCGACATGCTATTGAAATGGCTGAAAAGGTAAAAAAAGGATTTATAGATAAAGGGTATCAAGTCTATTTTGATTCACCAACCAACCAACAATTTTTTATTTTAAGTAACGATAAAATTGAAGAACTAAAACAAAAGGTAAAATTCGCAGTTTGGGAGAAATATGATAATCAACATCGTGTAGTACGCTTCGCGACAAGTTGGGCCACTACTGAAGAAAATGTTAATCAATTACTTAAACTAATATAAAGTACAAAATGAAGTTATAAAAACTGTATCACTACAGGCAGCTAAGAATATAGTCAGGAGGACTATGCTATGCAACAAGAACGACAATCGTGGTACCAAAAATCTTGGTTTATTATTCTCACATTGCTATTTATTTTTCCATTAGGTCTCTTTCTAATGTGGAGGTATGCGCATTGGAAAATTTGGTTGAAATTGGTTGTTTCATCAGTCTATACTATTGGTTTAGTTTTAACAGTTTTATTTCAAGTTAGTCTATTAAATGAAAACAAACCAAATCAAACAGAACATGCATCAACTATGAAAGAAAAGTCTGATATAAATAATGTAAAAACAACTAGAAATAAAAATATTGAAAAATCAATGCACAAAGACAAACAAGACTCTGTGAACTTAAAGCAAAACACAAAAGATCAAAACAATAACGCAAATGATGAAGTAGCTTCTCCAACTAGCGAACAAAATGCAGCTATAGCACAAGCAAAATCATATGCAAATTCATTACCTATCTCTAAGAAAAGTTTATACAAACAATTAACTTCGGAATACGGAGAGAAATATCCGGCAGACGTAGCACAGTATGCTGTTGACCATATCAGTGTAGATTATAAAAAGAATGCATTGAGATTAGCAAAAAGTTACGTAAAAAATATAAACATTTCTAATCAAGCGTTATATGATCAACTCGTTTCAGAAAATGGAGAAGGATTTACTCCTGAAGAAGCACAATATGCAATGGATCATTTAGATAGGTAATCATTAAGAAAGAGTTTTAACATTACAGAGTCCAGGACATAAAGTTTTAGTATAAGTAACAAAAGACAATTTCTGTTAAAATAATATAGAAATTGTCTTTTTTATAATTTTTTGATTATTTTCAGCTCATTGAGCTGTTACTTTTTTTATATTAAGTGCCATTAGCACAAATCCTAGTTCTCTTTTGGCTTTATCTATCCCTCGAACTGACATTCTAGTGAAACCCAAAATAGCCTTCATAAATCCAAAAACAGGCTCCACATCAATTTTCCTTTGACTGTAGATCGTTTTTGTTTTAGGTTTTGAAAGCTTTTTATTAATTTGGGCTTTAAAATATTACAAATAATAATTCTTCATTATTTTTTATTTGCTTTTGAATTGAAGTTCATACAATGGTGTTTCAGAGGACACTCTGAACA